>JAZSDT010000120.1:0-27348 GCA_045531285.1 Eubacteriales bacterium | reverse complement strand
CTATTTTATTTTGCTTGCGGTTGGCTAGACCTGCTTGCATTATATCATAGAAGGTGTTTTTGTTCAACGGCATAAGCCTCTTTGGAACCACCTGCTTAGCAGGTGGTTTTCGTATACCAAAAATGAGGTGTAGCAAAATTTGCTACACCTCGTTTCTTTGTCTCGGTTTTGGTTTATTTGAGCATGTATATAAATCGGGATAGGCGAGATTTGCCCACGGATGCTATCCGCTTTTTTTGTGACAAAGAATTGCTTTAATACAGCCTCGCCGTTTTGATTTGTTGGCTATCGTTAGCGTTGTGATAGGCGAGATTTGCCCGCGGATGCTATCCGCTTACATAGTCTCTGCAAGATAAAGATTTACTCTGCTCTCTATTATTTTACACGTTTCTTCAAGGGATTTCTTTCCGTCGAAGTATGGCTGACATTCGTCAGATATTACCTTAACCATAGGGTCGTTGTAACGTACAACGCGGTTTGCTGACGTTAATACATCTGCCGTTTGAGCGATGTGTTCCAGCATTCCGGCTTTGGTTTCCGCATTGTTCTCAACTCCGGGCATAGGAAGTAAAGGCTTTTCCATCACAAAGCTGTTCTCTGCTGCAGGAAGAATTTCCACTCCTTCGTCCACAGGATAATCGGGTTGGCTGTTCATATTGTTGACACTGTCAATTGCTTCCTGCTTTTTCTGTTCAAATGCACTCTTGATAACAGGCACTTCCCAAACATATTCGGTCTGATACTCTTCCGAGAATATCATCTTCAAGAAGTCCCACGCCTGTTCCTTGTATATAGACTTTTCGCCTATGGCAAACTGTGCTGTAAAGTACATCGCATGACCGTTATCATCACACGTCGGGAAGCCTATGTAGGTTGCCGGTTCGCCAAAATTCTCCACCGTATAATAATCACCGTTCACAGACGAAAGATAAGCTACTACCAAAAGAGCCTGATCGTTCTTGTATCTGTCCTCGTACTCTTCCCAATCAACGTTTTCGTAATAGCTCTCCCAATTAATTTCCTCAGGAAGCGACTTTGCATATTCAAGGAATTTTGCAAAATTACCGTCGGTAAAGTTGGATTTGCCTGTATCGTAGTCAATAAAATCTTCAATGATCAAAGGGAAGAAATCGTTCCAAAGAGTCTGTCTTGAATATTCGGAAAGCATTTCAGCGTTGGGGTACTGTTTCATAACGCTAAGAAAATCATCCCAGTTCCAAGAGGTTCTGTCTCCGACAATAGATTTTTTTGCCATAAGACTTCTAGCAGAGAACGAGGCAGGAAGTCTGTAAAGCTTACCCTTTATTTCGGACGCCTCAATAACATTTGGAAGAAAATCCTCTCTTGATATCTCGTCGTCTGCGTCAAGCATTGCACCAAGGTCTGCAAGGATGCCCTTTGATGCATATTTCTCGGCATTAAGTCGGTCAAGACAGATAAGGTCGGGTACGTCTCCTGCAAGTATATCCATATCAAATTTGTCCGTATCGGAATCTTCCCAGCCATATGCCTTTACCTGAATTCTGTAATCTACAGAGGTGCGGTTATAATCGATTATCATATTTTTAAGATTGCCCGAAATAGTATTCGCCGCAAGTGTTATGATATATTTTTCAATTACCTCGCCCTCAGCTACAGGAGTTAAGTGAAGCAGTGAACGGCTTGTGTAGTCCTCATTCCACTCAAAAGTATAAACCTCTCCGTCCTGAATAACGGTCTGGAAAATCTTGTCACAGTTTATATCCGAGTTTATCCAGTCAAGCATGGGCTTTTTCTCTCCCGTTGCAAGATCTACACGGCTAATAACGTAATTGTCATCCACATATACGTTTCCCTGTGGGTCAAGCATTATATTTTCATTGACGGAAAGAGTACATATCGTTTTAAAGCTGTTTGCCTCGGAGTCAAATTCCACTACCTCTGCCTTGGCTTCCTCTCCCGACCAATCGTAGCATATAGCACGAAGAGTACCGTCTTCAAGCACTGCCAGATCGTTTATGTTCTTACTGTCGTCATATTCCTTTAAGCCAATCAAATTTCCGTTTGTATCAACCGTTGCCATTGCAGAATTTGTAAGTACGTAAACAGTGCCGTCCTTTGCCTGCGTTACACTGCTAACGTAAAAATTTGACACCGTTTGAGGCGTACTGTCGGGAGCCTGAGACAGCAGCTCTCTGCAGTTGATGGTACGTGTATGATTTCCCTCGGCATCGTAATGATAAAGCATGGTATTGTTTTCGTTTATCCATTCGGTCCTATCCTCGTCGGCGGGCATACTGATATAATTGGTAATGCCTATCCACAAGCCGCCCATACCGTCAGGGTTAATGCTGTCAAAATATTCGCTGCTGCTCTCCATGGTAAGCTCGTTCCAGTAGTCCTTACTCTCAAATTGATAGAACTCCTTGAACTCGGAAAAGGTTTTGTCAGTAACGTACACAGTATCCGTGTTCTTGTACTGTGTATTGCCCTCTTCATCGGTATATTCCTCACCGCGCGAGCCCTTACAATAAATTTTGTCACCCGATATACGTATATTGAATATATCGCTTTCTTCCGGCAAAGAGTGTTTCTCTGTAAGGAACACGTTTTCAAGTGCTACTTTTTCGGGCCCTTTTTTGTTGTTATCGGTTTTTGAGCATGAGCCAAGAGTAAAAACCGTAACGAGTGCAAGAAGAAGTACTGCTAATTTTTTCATCGTTTTTTCCTTTCTGCAATAAAAATGATAACGTTTACCGCTACAGCCGTAAGAAGCACTGCATTTACCGCAAGCAGTATTGCAAGTATATCCTCCGTACCTCTGTGGGTGTTTTCCCAATACGGATAGTGTATGCTGTGAGTACGGTATGAGCGTGTTGGAAATTCTTTTAGTATTTTAAATATCTTTATAATGTCAAAACGGTTAGTTACGTCAACTACCTCCTTGCCCTCTGTTGCCGAGGCAAGAGCATTGACGGCGTGGGAGTCAACGGGATTCTGCATCATTATCTCATAGTATTCAAAATCCCTTTCCCCCAACACCTCCTCAGCAATGTGATAAGGAAGGTAAATCAAGGGAACGTCTCCCAGCTGAAGATCCTTGGAATTGCTTTCGTCCAGCTTCACAACACCTGCAACGTAAAGCTTTTTCGACCCAAAGTTAAGTGTCATATCCTCTACGTCGTTACTTCCGAAAAGCTGAAATGCCAATCTTTCATCTATGACTACACGGTCGAGATGAAGATCGCTGTCGGTGTAATACCAACCTTTTTTGAAATCAAGGTTGTGAAACAGGAAGAAATCTCCTCCCGTCACTATAGCCTGACACTCAATCCCCATCTGATTTGGACGCGATACGTAAATTCGAGTAAAATAGGAATATGCATCGCACCACAGTCTGCCGTTCGTGGTAGCATCCGAGGTTGACACTTCATCGGCAGCGTAACGTATACTGCTTATTTCCGACGGTGTAAAGCCGTCGGCATCGAATACTCTGACCACCGCATAATCCCTTCCGAACGAAGGCGTCTCGACTGCACCGTTTTTTACACAAATATAAGACACCAGCGATGCGACAAAAAGAACTACCGTGACAATTAATGAAATAAGTCTCTTCATGTTTAGTCACTCAGCCTTACGTAATCCCCTTCTTCAAAGGGCTTTGTGGCAGACACTATAACGTATTCATAAAGATACGCTTCATCGGTAACTATTGCCACGTTTTTATCGTCCTCGGCGGCAACCGTAACATTGAGTCTTGTTGCTACGTAACGGTTACCCAACGGAGTAGACTTGGTTTTCGTTATGTAAATAAATTTGCCTCGTGAGTCCTCGCGAAGCGCACTCTTGGGAATAACAGACGAATAACCCGTTGATCTCTCTCCTACCAGGAGAGTAAGATTCTGTCCAACGTTAACGTTTCCACTGAGCTCGAAGGTAAGCGTTTTTGTTCTTCCCCCCGCATCCGGGACAATATCCTTTAGCACCGCACCCACGTTCTGTCCCCAGTAGGTATCGGTAACTGTGGCTGTGTCTCCTATCTTTACCTTTGCAACGTCTGAGTTAGAAACCGAGAACGATAGTGTATATCCGCTTTCCTGAACCTCTACCACTACTGCCGCAGAACCGTCAGACGCAACCTCTCCTGCCTTGAAATTGACCTCTGTAACTACACCCGGATAGGTAGCGCGAAGCTCGTAGCCTTCCTTGGACTCACTCTTAAGGGAAGCAAGCTCCGACCTTTTATTTTTTATTGCCTTAAGCTGTTTTTCCAGGTCATAATCTTCAAGCTTATCCGAATTAGCATCGCTTTCTTTTTTCTGCTCAAGCGCCAGCTTCATTGCCTCAAGACTGCGCTCACCTGCCTTTATCTCGGCATCAAGCGTTTCAATAACCGACAGCTCCGCTTCTTTTTCATCGGCTTCCGTTTTTACCTCGGTTGCGGCTTGAAGCTGCTTTTTGGCAGCCTTGAGAGCATCCGAAACCGATTTGTTAAATCTCTTCACAGTGTTCTCCAACGCTGTCGTCAAATCGTCAAGCTTTTCCTTTTCGGCTTCTTCGGCATCTTTTTTTGTTTCAACTATATCCTTGAGAGAGTTGTATTCTCTGTTCTCTGCCTGAGCCTGCGTAATAGCTGTTCGATAGGTATATATCTCTATTTCAAGGTCCGCAATAGCATCATTCTTTTGAGATATCGCTCTTTGTCCTTCTTTTATTTTCGTCTCATTTTCCTTGAAGGTTGTATATGCGGTATTGTAGGCTGTCTCTGCCGCGGTCAGCGCAATGTCTGCCTGAACCAGATCTATGTGGAACTGGCTGTCCTCGGGTATGGGATTTTCAGGGTCCTTAGCATCCTCTTCGGTATATGCCTTCAATGCCGCATCGTACAGAGTCTGTGCTTTTTTTACTTCGGTCTCCTTATCCTTGAGGGTTATGGCAATTGCAAATACCTCGGCATAATCCTCTTCCAGATACTTAACTTCCTTTTCCAGCGCATTTACCTGAGAATAAAGCGCGTCTCTTTGAGACTCCATTCCCGACACGTCGGTATATTCCGCCTCAGCCAGCTCTTCCTTTGCCTTTTCGTGCGCCTTTACGGCTTCCTCATACACAAGTTTCTGTGCCTCGACTGCCTGACGTGCTGCAACAATTTCAGGCTCACTTGAATGCTCGCTTATTTCCTCAAGCTCCTCTTCAAGCTCTTCTACGCGCAAAGCGGCTTCGTCTACTGCTGTTTCGGCATCCTCCAAAGCCTTTATGACCTGTGCAACGTATTCCTCGGTATAGAATGCTCTATCTGTCTTTATTTCTTCAAGGTCCTCTTCGGCATTTCTTATAGCTATTTCGTCGGAGGTATAGTCGCTTTCGGTACGGCTGAGCACCGCTCTGTCGTACGCTTCCTGCATAGTATTTATTTCTGCCTCAAGAGCCTGGATGCCATCTACTTCCGTGGGTGAAAACAGCATGAGCAGATCGCCCTTTGCCACCTCTGTGCCTCGGTTAACGTATACAGCCTCCACCGTACGCAAACCCTTGACACTCTCTGTATAGGTCATATTGGAAATGACGCTTCCGCTTCCTCTGACTCCTGTTTTTATCTCGCCGTATTCGGTGTACTTGCCGCTTACCTGCGGAAGAGACCAGTTGAGTATGGTGTTCGAAAAGAAGGTAAGCACCAGCATTATCACAAGAAATACAATAGCTATATTCTTTATTATATCTTTTCTTGATTTATTCCTCATTGTTTTATCCTTTCACACTGCCCTGATACGCAATGCCTTCAACAAGACTTTCTTCGCCGTGAAGGAAAAGTAAAATAGGGGGTATCATATATATACTTGCAACGGCAAAAGCAACTCCCACCTCACCTGTGTTTATTTGAGACAGGAATATCGAAAGAGGTTGTTTTTCGGTGTCCTCCAGAAGAACAAGCACCTGCTCTACCATATTCCAGTTGTCAATGAAGGTAAGTATCGCTACGGAATAAAGTGCGTTTTTGCACATAGGCATACATATTTTTCTGAAAATTCTGAACTCGCCTGCTCCGTCAAGCCTTGCCGCTTCTATTGCACCATAGGGAATTCGTCTCATGCTTTTAGTGAGTATGAACACGGACAGCGGTGTAAACAGACCGGGCAGAATTATCGCCCATCTGGTGTTGAGTATTCCAAGGGTATCCGAAACTATAAAGTTTGGAACAAGCGTTACCTGATATGGCATCAACATCAACACGATATAAATAAAAAAGATAAAATCCTTTACCTTTCCTCTGCATCTGTAAAAGCCATAAGCTGAAAGAGAGGCAATTATCATCTGGCCCAGTACTATTGGGACTGTCAGTATCATAGAGTTCCAGAATTTCAAAAGGTATTCGGGACTTTGAAACAGTACGGTAAAATACTGCTTAAAGGAAACCATATCGGGAATGAGCTTTAGATTTACAGACTCCGACATATATGAGGAGCCTCCCGCCACATCCCCCAGCACCGCACCGTAATTGGAGCTAAGCTCGGTCTCGGACATAAACGAATTGGTGAACGTCAAAAGAGTCGGCATCAAAAAGAGTGCTGCGAACAAAACTGCCCATATAAAGAACAGCGTCAGCCTTATGCGTCGAACTGCCTTAACACGTGATATTCTTCTCATTCTTCCACATCCTTTCCGAACCTGTCCTCCAGAAAGAATATGAGTCCTATTATAACAATTATTACAAGCGACATAAGGATAGCTGCTGCCGAAAGCTTGGGATAGTCAATGTTTTTAAAGGTGTTGTTCATAAAGTGCTGTAAGAAATACAGTGTTTCATACGGCCACTGTCCCGTGAGCAAATATACTTCTCGAAATATCTTAAAGGAATTGATAAGAGACAAAAGTAAAACGAAGAACAGCGACGGTGAAATATATCTCATCTTTATCTTGAAAAAACGCTGCACGGAATTTGCTCCGTCCACTTCCGCCGCCTCAAGCTGATCCTTTGGAATATTGGCAAGAGCAGACATAAAAAGTATCATATTGTAGCCCAGGTTTTTCCACAAAAACAAAAGTCCCACCACAAGCTGACTGTATTCCGATTTCATCCAGTCTACAGGCTCCAATCCAAACAACTCCACAAAGCTGTTGAATGAGCCGTTAAAACTGAATATTACCTGCCATATAAGTATAATAGATGCCGTTGGCACCATCATAGGACTGAGAAAACAGGTACGGAACTTGCTCTTGCCGGGAATTTTTGAATCAAGTATCACGGCAAGAAGCAAGGACAGTACCACTGCCAAAAACACTGTGGTAAGAGAGAAAGTCAAGGTATTTTTAGAGGCTATAATAAAGGCGGAATTCTGAAAAAGTGCCTTGAAGTTGGCAAGTCCCACAAAATTCTTGTTTGCAACGTTGTCTATCAGGGAATAATGTATTACAAGTCCAAAGGGTATGACGTAAAAAATCAGTACACCTGCAAGACCGGGTATTACGTAAAGCCAGGAAACAGCTCTTTCCTTAGCGCTCTTTATACTGTGCTTTTTCAATTTTCCACCTTCCTTTCCTCTGTTTTGAATTTAGACGGTAAATACCTTGTTTTGTTCCGAGAAATTTAACTTTATTTATATGTTGGGAAATTGCATTAAATCAACCTCACCGTTTATACCCGAAGGTTACTATAGGCGAGATTTGTCGGTGGAGACTCTCCATTTTTAATTATATATCTTGTTATATACTATTACAATAGTTTTTAAAAAAAATATTAAAAATGTAATTGTGTATTGCTTTTTTTACTTTTGAGGTTTATAATAGTCAATGGTTTAATTAGTAATAAATGAGAAAGGAAATATATAAAATGAGTGAATGTACACACGACTGCTCTACCTGTGCTTCCAAGGGCAACTGTTCCTCCGAAATTCAGAAGGAAAAGCTTAACCCCCACAGCAAGGTAAAGAAGGTTTACGGTATCGTCAGCGGTAAGGGCGGCGTAGGAAAATCCCTTGTCACTTCTCTTATGGCGACCACAATGATGAGACGCGAGAACAGAGTCGCAATAATAGACGCCGACGTCACGGGTCCGTCTATTCCTAAAATGTTTGGAGTAAAGGACAATATTCAGTCCTCCGCAGAAGGTCTTATCCCTGCAGAAAGCAAGATGGGTATACAAATGACGTCTGTCAATCTTATGCTTGACAACGAGACCGACCCTGTAGTATGGAGAGGACCCGTCATTGCAGGAATGGTAAAGCAATTCTGGACTGACTTTATCTGGAGTGACGTTGACTATATGTTCATTGATATGCCTCCCGGAACAGGAGACGTTCCCCTCACAGTATTCCAGAGCATTCCCCTTGACGGAATCATCATCGTTACTTCTCCCCAGGAGCTTGTTTCAATGATAGTTGCAAAGGCTGTTAAGATGGCTCAGCTTATGAACGTGCCCATTGTAGGCATAGTTGAAAATATGAGCTATATCAAGTGTCCCGACTGTGGTAAGGAAATAAGAGTGTTTGGCGAAAGCCACATTGACGAAACTGCAAAGGCATACGACATCGAAAACGTTGCAAGAATCCCCATGGACCCCAGCATTGCAAGCATTGCAGATAAGGGCGCCATCGAGCTTTTCGAAGGAGATTGGCTTGAAGCAATGGCAGATGCTATAGAAAAATAGTTTTTTTATAAAGTAAATAGCGGTCAGCGACCGCTGGCAATTCTCGCCTATCCTAAGCTTTGCTTATGCTCAAAAAAGTGAAACGGCGAGAGCGTAATGATTGAGAAATTCCCTATAATAAAAAAGCGGTCAGCGACCGCTGGCAATTCTCGCCTATCCCCAGCTTTGCATATGCTCAAAAAAGTGAAACGGCGAGGTTGATTTAATGCAATTTCCTAGCATATAAAAAAAGCTTTCCCTAATGCCAGACAGCATTGGGGAAAGCTTTTTTACTTACGGTAATCCGGTATCAATTGTATTTGATTCTTTTTATTTGCTACATTTTTTTACTGTGTGCGAGTTGCATTTTTTGAAATCGTCTACAATCAAACCAATGTGCAAAATCTGAGCTTCTGTGAGACCCGACATATCCATGGAATTAAGCTCGCATCTTCCAAGCAGGTAATCAGTGGTAACGCCAAATACATCTGCAATTTTTATAAGCATTTCTATTGAAGGAAGTACATTGTCATTCTCCCAATTTGAAACACATTGCTTTGTAACTCCCAGAATTCTGCCAAATTCTATTTGATTTATACCCTTTGACTGCCTTAATATTTTTATATTCTCATTCAATGCATGTAACATTTTGTATACTCCTCAATGTAAATTTTTACTTTACTAGTATAAATTAATACTTGACATTGTAAAAATACTATAGTATACTAACAATGGACTACATAGATAAAACTCGTTATCGGCGGTTTTTATATGAACAAGCAAATTTTTTCTGTACAAAAGCTATTATATTTGTGTTGTGACTTAATATTTACAGCCGTCATTATACTGATATTGGCAGGTGATTATATCTGTCCGTTCTATTATCTGTTTAATATCCCGTGTCCAGGATGTGGAATGACACGAGCATACAAAGCTTTGCTACGTTTAGACTTTGAAAGCGCACTTCGATATAATTGGTTATTTCCAATTCCGGCATTATGGGCAATATATACGGTTTTGAAAAAATATTTGCACGTCAATACAAAAACAGAAATACTCATGCTGTCACTATCAGGATTACTATTCTTTCTACGTTGGTTTATAGTTCTATTTTCCCAATAAATCAAAAAAACTATTTAAAATAAAGGAGAATAAAATGGCAAACAATTTTATGGCAAACGTATCCGAAAACTTTGATATGAGTGAGATGGCAGACCAAATAGTTCAATGCTATCAGGCGAAAGGCTTCAATGTTCGTGTTCTAAAAATGAAAAACGGAGTTAAACTTACTTTTGACAAAAAATGCGGAGGAATTAATTTTCTTTTAGGTATGGGACTTGGTATATCGGCAACCTGCACACTTGTCGGAAAAGACAATGATACGCTCTGTGTAAACTTCAGCGATGGTGACTGGATAGGCAAGATCATTGGATGCATAGTGGGTTGGTTTTTATGCTTCATACCCATTATTACCGCAATAATCGGTATTTGCAAGCAACTTTCACTTCCAAAACAAATCGAAAATGATATTCAAATGATTATAGCCGAATAAGTCATTTTCGCTTGTAATATTAAAACAACAGGGGGGCAAAATGGATCTTAAAGATGCTATAAACCACAACACATACCAACATGAGCAAGACACTAATAGAATCTTAAGAGAGATGGAGCAACAGCGTATAAGAGAACAAAGCGCAAAGTCAAATCCTCAGCCTGTAAGTAATAACGGCTCAGGCTTTTTGATGGGGACAATACTAGCCAAAATAGTAGATAATCCTAAGATTCTGTTGTGGATTTTCTTGGGGCTTGTTGCTTTTGCACTTTTGGGGCAAATCATAATGATTGGTTTTTCGATAGTCGCAACAATTGCTGCAACTGTGTCTGCAATTTGATTTTTTCACAAAAAACGGCAAGGTTGGTTTCAAGAAGATTAGTATATTAAAAAGCCGATATGGATTTATTTCCATATCGGCTCTTTTTTTACTACCGCAAAAGTGATATTCTATTCGTCGCCTGAAATAAAGTTGGCGTTGTGTCCTCTGGAACACAACGCCTTAGCTCTGGGTAATTTTTATTCTTCTTCGTCTTCTTTAATTTCCTTAGGGAATACCTCGACCTCTGCTTCAACCAGACGGTTGGCATCGGTTTTGGTAATGGTTATCATAAGATTTTCGTATCTGAAAGAGCCGGATTCGGGAATTTCGCCAAGGTTATGAGCTACAAATCCGCTGAGAGTGGTAATATCCGAGTCATCCTCGAATTCCTCCTCAAGCTCAAAGAACTCAAAGAACTTGTCAAGAGCGGTACTTCCCATTGCTCTGTATTTGGTTTCGCCAAGCTGTACAATTTCCTCAACTACCTCGTCGTGCTCGTCGTATATCTCGCCGACAAGTGACTCGAGAACGTCCTCAAGAGTAACTATACCCGCCGTTCCGCCGTACTCATCGCTGACAACTACCATATGGCACTTTGTCTCCTGGAAGTACTTGAGAAGCTTGGATATCTTCATTGAGGTGAAAATGGATTTGACCGGTTTTACCAACTGGAAAACAGGTGATGACGTGTCGCTGTAAAAGTCTTTTTGATAAAGTATACCGATTATCGTGTCGATGTTTTCATCGTATACAGGAAGTCTTGAGAATTCCGACTGTGAGAACACCTCGGATATCTGCTGTCTGTCCCAGCCCTTTTCCACTGCAACGATATCAACTCTGGGAGTAAGAATATCGTTTACGTCCAGGTCAGAAAACTTGATAACGTTCTTTATCAGCTCGCTCTCCTGTTCGTCTATCTCTCCTCCGATTGCAGCCTCTTCCACTACCGTAATGATCTCTTCTTCGGTGACACCCTGGTCATCCTCGGATTTAACAATAGTCGTAACCAGCTTCTGCCACAAATTGAACAGATATGTAAGAGGTGTAAGTATCACTGATACAAAATTCAAGGGCTTTGCAAATTCTCTTGATACCTTGTAAGAGGATTTCTTTGCAAGTGTTTTGGGGGTTATCTCACCGAATATCAAGACCAACAGAGTCATAACTGCGGTGGATACGGTAACTGCTATCTCTTCATTGGCAATAATGCTTGTGAAGAGTACCGTCGCCATTGACGTTGCCAAAATGTTTACGATGTTGTTACCGACAAGAATAGTTGAGATAAGCTTGTCATATTTGTCGCTAAGCTTCATTACAAGCCTTGATCTCTTGTCGCCTTCGTCCGCCTCCGTCTTCATTCTTGATTTACTGAAGGTTGAAAAAGCGGTTTCGGATGCACTGAAAAACGCCGAAAGACAAGTGAGAATGATAAGTACAACTATCTGTACTGCAATACTTGTGGTATCCACGTTCTCAAAATTAAAAAATCCTTTCGCGTTACATAAGGGTATACTACCCGGACTGTCCATGCTGGACGTTCACTCCTTTTTTGTTTTAAATTTGTGCAATATGTGCACATATACGTTTTGTATTATATCACATTATTTTCAATTTGTCAAATGTTTTAATAAAAATACCCCTGATGAGTACAAACCTTTACTCTGCCAAAAACCGCAACCACAGGCACGTCGCTGTGAAGTACAATGGAATAACTGCCTAAAGGTATATTATACTTCTGGTCGCAAAAGGGCTCATCCAGTCTGAAGCAATTTACGCGCTCAGCGCCCAAGGTATAAGTAAGTCCTTTTACGGGGTCTCTGTCCGAAAAATACACGTCAAAGGTAAGACGCGCAGGTGCTTCGTTGAGATTGGTAACCGTTATAGTATCGCCCGAGTCCTTGCCAACAGGAAGTCGGTCGCCGTCGGCGAACACCCAGTTGAACTGACCTTTTTGTGCCATATAAAAATCTCCTTTTAAGATTATTTCAACGGTATTCTACTATACATTTTGAATTTTATCAAGAGTTATTTCAAATTAGGGATTGAAAAAACGCAAAATATATATTATAATCAAGTAAAATAAAAGTAAAGGAAGTAAACATATGCTTACAGATATCGAAATAGCTCAGGCAGCTAAAATGCAGCCTATTACAGAAATAGCAAAGACGGCAAACGTTCCCGACGACAAGCTGGAGCCGTACGGCAAGTACAAGGCAAAGGTAGACCTTTCTCTCCTTCGTGACCTTGATTCAAAGCCCGACGGAAAGCTCATCCTTGTAACCGCTATTACCCCCACTCCCGCAGGTGAAGGAAAAACCACTACCACGATCGGTCTTGCAGACGGTCTTTCCAGAATAGGTAAGAAGGCGGTAATCGCCCTTCGCGAGCCCTCTCTTGGACCGGTATTCGGTGTCAAGGGCGGTGCGGCAGGCGGCGGATACGCTCAAGTAGTTCCCATGGAGGATATCAACCTTCATTTCACAGGTGACTTCCATGCCATCGGTGCGGCTAACAATCTTCTTGCGGCAATGCTTGACAACCACATATATCAGGGAAATTCTCTCAACATAGACCCCAGACGTATTACCTGGAAGCGCTGTGTTGACATGAATGACCGTCAGCTCCGTTTTGTAACGGACGGCCTCGGCGGAAGAGTAAACGGTGTTCCCCGTGAGGACGGCTATGACATCACGGTTGCATCCGAAATAATGGCAGTACTCTGTCTGTCATCATCAATAACCGACCTGAAAGCAAGACTTGGCAGAATCATCGTAGGCTACACCTATGACGAACAGCCTGTTACAGCAGCCGACCTGAAGGCAGACGGCGCTATGGCAGCATTGCTTAAGGATGCTCTCAAGCCCAATCTTGTGCAAACCCTTGAGGGTACACCCACCTTTGTACACGGCGGACCCTTTGCAAACATTGCACACGGCTGTAACTCGGTGATTGCAACAAAAATGGCAATGAAGCTGGGTGACTATGCCGTAACCGAGGCAGGCTTCGGTGCAGACCTCGGTGCTGAAAAGTTCTTGGACATCAAATGCCGTATGGCAGAGCTTACCCCCTCTGCAGTAGTAGTTGTAGCTACTATCCGCGCTCTTAAGATGCACGGCGGTCTTGCAAAAACAGAGCTTGGCAGTGAAAATCTCGAGGCTCTTGAAAAGGGCATTCCTAACCTTCTCCGCCACGTTGCAAACATCAAGGAGGTATACGGTCTTCCTTCGGTTGTGGCAGTTAACCGTTTCCCCACAGATACCGACAAGGAGGTTGACCTTATTATCGAAAAGTGCCGTGCGCTTGGCGTAAACGTTGTTCTCTCTACGGTATGGGCTGACGGCGGCAAGGGCGGTGAGGCACTTGCGCGTGAGGTAGTTCGTCTTTGCGAAGAGGAAAAGGGCAACTTCACCTTCTCCTACAGCACCGACCTTTCAATTGAGGACAAGATACGCGCTATTGTTCAAAGAGTTTACCGCGGACGTGATATTTCCATTCTTCCTGCGGCAAAGAAACAGATAGACAAGCTTCGCGAATTGGGCTTTGACAATTGCCCTGTATGTATGGCGAAAACACAGTACAGCTTCTCAGATGACCCTGCAAAGCTGGGCGCACCCGAGGATTTCGTGGTTACCATAAAGAACGTGAAGATTTCTGCAGGTGCAGGCTTCATAGTTGCGCTTACAGGCGATATTATGACTATGCCCGGACTTCCTAAGGTTCCTGCGGCTGAAAAGATAGACGTTGACGAAAACGGCGTTATTCACGGATTATTCTAATAGTATTTTAATTTGTGGGGAGGGCTTTTGCGATAAAAAGTCCTCCCTGATTTTTAGGAGAGCTTTATGATAAAATTTGAAACAGCATACTTACGCTACGTAATCGACGAAAAAGGCAACAACGTTGAATTCACAGAAAAACTCAGCGGAAGAAACGTGCTCAAATCGGGCTTCAACCCTTGCTCAAAAATAGTAAAGAGCGAGGATGATAGAACGGAAATATACCCCGAAAGCGTTTCCTTTGATGCGCCCTACCTTAATATCTCCTACACCGACGGTCACAGGGCTAAAATACTTGTAAGTGAAAAGGAGCATTATATCACCTTTGAGCTTGCCGAGGTATCGGACGAGAATTTCTGGTCGTTGGCAGCAATACTCATTGAAACCGATATAGACTATAACAACGATTCCTCCTTTGTGTCAACTCTTATGAGCATGACGCTAAAAACAAGAATGCTGGAATATCCCGGCAGAAACAGTACTCTTCTTGCAGAAGGTTACACTCACATCGGTATATCCCCTGTTAAAGCGGCTGTAATAGGTGCTCCCGAATCGGTACTCAACTCTGTTATGCGAGAGGTTATAGACGAGATTCCCGACGGAACGATGCCAAAGGCGGCATACAGCGGACCATACGCCTCGGAATGTCCCGACGCTGACCGCACCTACACTCTGTGCAACGACCCGATTACAATGGAAAACGTTGACAAATACATTGAAAAGCTCAATAAATTCGGCATCACTCAGGTGAATTTCCACCAGAGCGAAATGTTTTGTCAGGGTGAATTTGCCATTAATACAAAGTATTACCCTCGCGGTATCGAAGATTTTAAAAAGGTTATTGACTATCTGCATTCACACGGAATACAGTGTATGCTTCACACTTATACCTTCTTTGTACAGAATATTGCAGACCCCAAGGGAAACAAATACATTGCACCAAAGCCTCACAAGGACCTTGGTGTTTGCGCAAGCTTTACCCTTGACGGCGACTTTATGCCCGAGGATAGCTTTATCCCCACAGTTGAAAATACGCAAAACGTTTCTCTTTATTTTGGATACTGCGTTGCACCGTCGAATCTTCTGTGGATAGACGATGAAATAATTCGTTTTAACAACGTTGATGAAAACGGCTTTACCGAAATTGAACGAGGAGCATTCGGCACTACAGTTGCACCTCACAAAAAAGGTGCCGAGATAAAACAGCTCAATTCATATTTCAATTATATAGCTCCCAAAAAGGATTCTTCACTGTTTTATGAAATTGCAAAAAACAATGCCGATTTTTATAACGAGTGCGGATTTGACGGCTATTATCTGGATGCCATTGACGGCGTATTTGTCCTTGACGGAAATGAATTTTCTTGGTATCATTCGGTGTTGTTCATAAACGAAGTTTTCAAATATCTGAAAAAACCGCCTATCTTCAACTGCTGTTACGGTCCTCAATATCCCGGTCAGTGGTTTGCCAGAACAAGAATGGGTGCATTTGACGGCCCTATGAGAGGATACCGTGATTTCACGGATCAGCACGTTAAATTCAATGAGAAATATGCAGAACGTATGTACCTTATTGGTGAGCTTGGCTGGTGGCCTCTTTTCCCCGGCGACATGGATAAGCTTAACTGGTCGTACAAGGTTATGCATGATGAAGACGTAGATTATATTTGCTCCAAGACGCTTGCAACAGACGTATGCCAGTGTTGGGTAATGTACGAGGACTACGACAAGTATCCTATAATCGCCTCCTACAGCGAAAAAATACAGCTTTATTCAAGGCTGCAGCGTGAAAAATACTTTGATAATCGAATAAAAGATATCATCAGACGTCCGTACAGCGAGTATGAACTTACAGAAACCCACGGGAAATACTATTTCCGTCCAACCTTTACAGACTTTAATAAGATACAAAGCTTTGATGATAACAGAAACAGCTTTACCGTTAACAACCGTTTTCACGCACAATCCCCCAAAATCAGAATAGAGGCAATGTATACTGCATCAAACTATGACTGTCCCGACGGAAAGGTGATATGTGAGCTTGACGAGACTATCACGCCGCCGCTCAACACGCCAATTGCTCTTGGACATTCTTCCACCGACGGAAAGCGCGGTATTGGAATATGGGTAAAAGGAGACGGTAGCGGCACTCTTGTAAACTTCCGTTTCAGGTCTCCAATGTGTGTTGTAGCACACGGAAACAGCGATCATTTTGTAAGGTTGGATTTTGAAGGCTGGCGTTATTTTAGCTTCTATGAATTTGAAAATTGCGAAATGAAACAGGAGGACTTCCCTGCCGAAGTACTTGATTATAAAGTATTCACTGACGTGGATTTCTTCTATGCGGCATATTCATCCCCCTCCGACTATGACGACCTGGAAATGCTGAACATTATGACAAATAATCCCGACTGTAAAATTAAGGTAAAGCCCATAAAGGCTCTTCCCCATCACAGCATAACTCTCACGAACCCCACACTTAAAGTAAACGAAAGCACCATCACCTTCAAGACGTCGCTGAGAAGCTCAGATTTTCTTGAATATGACCCCGAAACAAATACGGCAAAGGTATTTGACAGAATAGGCAACCTTATCTGTATGGCTGAAATTGAGGGAAGTGCTCCGGTGCTCAACGCAGGAGAGAATACCGTTACTCTCAGTGACTCTTCATTTTCCGACTATCAGAAGCGTGCATCGGTCACCTTCAGAACTCACGGCGACATAATCAAATAAGTGGAGAGCCTCCGTGGGCAATGCTCGCCTATCGTAACTTTTGAGTATAGCCCTACAACGTAAAACGGCGAGGTTGATTTAATGCAATTTCACGGCAAATAAAACAATGAGCTGTTTAAAAACTCTTTTCGAGTTTTTAAACAGCTAATTGTTTTAAAGGCTTTTTTCTTTTAAAAGCTTATGCTTGATATTCCAAAGCTTTTCGGAAAGGTCAACGTAGTATCTGTGAGGGTTTTCAAAGCGTCTTACCTCTGCCCAGAGAAGCTCTATTTGTTCCTTGCAATACTCTCTTATTTCATCAAGAGACGGCTTTTCATAAACACATACACCGTTTTTGAAAACAGGCAGCTGTAATTCCTTTAAGGTATAATCCGTAACAAGCTTATGCTTCCAGGTATCAATTGGGTCAAAAAGGTCAAGGGGCACATTTACATCTATAACCTCGTCGTATGCACACATAAGGTCTGCTATTGCCTGTGAGCTTTCGTTTGAAAAAATACGGTACACTTTTTTATAGTGAGGATTGGTAATCTTACCTGTATTCTCGCTTATTTTTATTTTCGGTATGACAGTGCCGTTTTCCTCCTTTGCTACAAGCTTATACACTCCGCCAAAAACAGGGTCGGACTTTGCAGTAATAAGCCTTTCACCAACTCCAAATGAATCCACCTGAGCACCCTGAGCAATTATATCGCGGATTATAGTCTCGTCAAGAGAGTTGGAAACAACGATTTTACATTGGGTAAGTCCTGCTTCGTCCAGCATTTTTCTTGCTTTTACAGTAAGATACGCAATATCTCCCGAATCAAGCCTTATTCCGCATTTTGTAATTCCTGCCTCCTTGAAGGCACGTATAGCGTTGGGCACACCGCTGTGAAGCACGTCGTAGGTGTCTACCAACAATGTTGCGTTATTGGGATAAAGCTGGCAATAGGTTTTGAAAGCTTCATACTCACTGTCAAACATCTGTACCCAGGAATGAGCCATCGTACCCGTTGCAGGCACACCGTATTCCCTGTCCGAAATGGTGCACGCGGTTGCGGCACATCCACCTATATATGCGGCACGGGCACCAAGGATAGCACCGTCAGCCCCCTGTGCACGTCGCGAGCCAAACTCCGCCACAGGTCTGCCCTGCGCGGCACGGACGATTCTGTTTGCCTTTGTGGCAATCAAAGACTGGTGGTTTACAGCCAACAAAAGATAGGTTTCTATAAACTGTGCCTGTATGGATGGAGCGCGCACCGTAATAATAGGCTCGCCGGGAAAAATCGGAGTTCCCTCAGGTACTGCCCATATGTCTCCCGTGAATTTGAAATCCCTGAGATACTCAAGAAATCCTTCGGAAAAGCATTTTTTGTTTCTCAGATACTCTATGTCATCGGAAGTAAAGCTTATGTTTTCTATATAATCAATAAGCTGTTCCAGACCTGCGGCAATGGCAAAGCCTCCGCCGTCGGGAATAGTTCTGAAAAAGCAATCGAAATAAACGATCTCGTCCTTTTTTCCTGCCTCGAAATATCCGTTAGCCATTGTCAGCTCATAGAAATCGCAAAGCATCGTATAATTGTTGTGATACATTTTTTCTCCTTATATTAATGCGGTCTTATCATTTGGATTGAAGGCAAGGTTGGTATTTGCCTCTGCTTTTTTTATGTCGGCAGCAAGGGACAAAAGTCCTGCCTGGTCTATTGTGTTGCGAGGAGCAAACTCTTTGCTCTGTGCGTATGAAATAAGACGGGACCTGAACCATACAGATGCAGGGTCGTCCTCTGTGAAATTAAAGGAGCACACGAGCAGTTTACCGTTTAATGCCTTAAATTCAAACAATGCCGATTGTCGAATAGCATACTTATGTGTTGACACCACCTCGATTATTGGGTCGAAGGGTACTCCGTCAGCCTCAAAGCAAACAGCACTTCCGCCTGTCAGCATACTGCAGAATTCCCATGAGCAAAAGCCGTTATGAGGCATTGTATCAACAAGCGGATGGTCGTTTATAACCGTTGCCAAATTTCCTGCTGTACGGCCTGCAAGAGCTATTCTGAAATCCGTTGGCATACTTGCAAAAGGTCCGCTTCCAAGCACAAGCACGTCTCTGCCTTCCTTCAGCGCTTTTATAAGCTCCTCCATATTTGAATCGCTCAAAACCGTAATATTTGTGTCCGTTGCCTCTAGCTTTGGAAAAACGTATATTTCCCATTCGTTTTCGGCAAAGGTATCGCCTCCGTCAAGGGTAATGGAAAGTTTTATTTTCTTGGGCTCCTTAACCGTCGGAAGTGAGCACGCAAAAGAGCAAAGCCGTGAAACTTTACCGTTCAGTACGGTGTCAACCGTAGCTTCCTCGCGGCGTATTACCATTCCGTTGTCGCAAAGCCTTACACAAAGTCTGGCATTCTTCAAATCATGTGCACCGTAATGAGATACGTATATTCCGCACCCTAGCTTCTCCCCTGCCCAAAAGCTGTATTTTTTATCAAGATCAGTAAGGACAACCGTAGGAGAATTATACCTCAGTACGTTTTCCACAGTCTCACCGGGCTTCAACTCGTAAAACTCGTTCATCATACCCACGTCATATCCAAAGGTGTGCCAATGAGTATCGATAGGCCCGAGAAAATCAAAACCTGCAAGGTTATCGCAAAGACGAGCGGACTCAAAGCAATGCTTTCTGATGCGTCTTTGCCACTGGGAAGAATTCTTGAAATACAGCGGTGCTTTTTTCAAAAGTCCTTTGTCTTCAAGGTGTTTTTCTATGGACGAAAACATTTCCGTTTTTCCAACACGTAACCCTTTGTACCTGTCCTTCAGGCTCAGGTCGGTGTAGGTGCCGTCAATACATATTTCGTGACTTACACGGGGCTTGTTGTAAACTTTGCTCCAATCGTCAAGCTCCTTAGGATTTGCATTGAGAGAAAAATAGCTGAGCTGTCCGTTGGCATAGCTTGAATACATATCGCTGAAAGCGTCAAGCTTTTTAAAAGTATCGGGGCAATGCTCAAAGGGCTCGGAAACGACCTGACAGCCCTCCAGGAAGTATTCTGCTTTTCTGAGTGCAGAAAGAGGCGAAAACAGTCCATCTGTACTTTTGTGCACTTGGTCTGCACAGCTGTTAAGGTATCTTGAATATCCGTCGTCGATTGAAAGCTCGTTTCCGCAACAGTATATTACAACCGATGTGTGTCTCCTGCAAAAGCGGACTATTTCGCACCATTCTTCAACAGACGTATAATTGGGACATTCCACGTGGAGAAGGACACCCAGCTCATCTGCCGCCTGCATATACTCCTCCTCGGGAACGTAGGTGTGAAAGCGTATGAAATTAAAGCCCAGCTCTTTTATTTTTCGTATTATACTCTTGTAATATACTTTATCGTGAGCGGGGTGCAAGGTTTCGGGGAAATAGCAATGCTCACATATTCCCCTGAGAAAATACGGTATTCCGTTAAGCTTGAATTTAACTCCGTCAACGATCAGACGTCTTACGCCAAACTGCCTTTCGATGCCAAATTCACCGCAGTAAGCCTTAAGAGTGTAAAGCTTTGGATTCTCGGGAGACCATCGCTCCAGAGAGTCTGTGTCAAAAGAAAAGTCACCGTCGGCTTCCCCTTTTTTAACCGTCTTGTTTCCGTCGCATACAGCCCAGCGAAAATGCACCTTATCTTCGCTGTCAAGCTTTACCAACACACTGTTAAGGTCTGATGAAACAAACAGTGAAAGGTCTCTGATGGGAGTTTTGTAAACACGGAATTCCACGTTTCCCGTAATTCCGCCCGTATATTCATTGGCAGCACGGGAGGTAAGCCCCGATACAGGACGTCCGTCGTAGCCCTTAAGGCGGTAATTGGACACCGACAGCACAACCGTGTTCTCTCCTTCCTTCAAAATTCCGTCCGGAATCTTCATCTCAAAAGGAGCACTGTATCCCTCGTGTCTACCAATAAAGCACTCGTTTATCCACACCGAGACAGTATTCTGTACGCCTTCAAAATATATAACCGTATCGGGTGCAACCGAATGGAAAACTACCGTTCGGCTGTAAAAGAAGTTGCCCACAATATTGGGAAGTGCCATATCTGGTGCAGTGCCTAAAATGGGATAGGACTGTACACCGAATTCCGGATTTACTCTCAGCATTCTGAAGAATGGCAGTGCTTTAAATTCTTCCGTCATATCCTCCCAATACCCGGGCACAGCATTTGCAACCAGTGTATCAGGCTCATAAGAGAGCTTTTTCAGCTCGGGAACAACCTGACTTGTGTATTCCGACTCTTGATAAAACATATCCCAAGCGCCGTTGAGTGAAAGTGAAATATAGTTCATATTATTTCCTATTCGTCAAATAAATTATTAAGAACGCTGTCGGGTAATTCAATTTCGTATACGCCTCTGAAGCCCTCGTGAACCGAGTCGAAGGTAATTGCATTACCGCTTCTGTTCCATCTTGGATGAAGGTCACATCTCACGTCAGTGCACGAGTTTTCCAGCTCTTTAAAATATCCAAGTATAACGCAAGCATCCTTTTTCGTGCTGTAAAGCCTCAATCTCTTATAGCCGTCGAGACGCGGATAGGTGTCAGTCAGCATAATGCTTTGCTCTTCATTAAAGCTCATATGGTGGTCGATATCAAAATAGCCGTCGGCATACATATATCCATCCCAAGTCTTGTCCTTCAGCACGTAGGTATTACACAGTCCTCGGCAGGCTTTAAGCTCCTTTCCGTCGCTTAAGAATATGATGTCTTCATCATTCATCCACCAATAATGTGACTGGAGACCGTAATCTGAAAGAAGATACATATCACTTCCGTCGCGGTTTGCCGTAATGAGTGCCGTCTCGTGCTTTGCACCCTTAACAACAAAATTACGCACCAGCATAATAAAACGGCTTGCGGACGGATTAAAGGTGATATGATTTATTATCAGTTTCTGGTCCTTGTCAAAATGCTTTTTTGAAAACTCCCATATTTCATCCAAGGACAGTATCAATTTCGAGTGACCGCTTTCCATATCCGTTAAAAATACGCCGTCTTCCTTTGAGTGATTCACATAGTAATCAGGGTCGGTGGGCCAAGCGTATCCATACCCGGGTCTGAAATCGTAAAGACGCGCCATATTTATACTCAAAGCATATTTTCCGTCTTTAGAAACGTTGGCTACGGGCTTGTCGAGATATCTCTTTTTGCCGCTTCTTATATCGGTTATGACGCCGTGATAATCTCCGTCGGTCACGGTGTTGTATATAACCTCGCTGTTCGGTGCAACAGGATTCCACTGAAGCATAGCTCCCTGTTGAAAGTTCCATGCGTGAGTTGTATCTATCTTTTCGTACTTGCCGTTTGACAGGTCAATAAAGCCCACCTCGGCAGTGTCGCCCTTTTCTTGCAAACGGTTGCGAAAAGAAGTCTTGTGAGTAAGGTGCAGATTTTCGTCAAAATTAAACGGCTGGAGATCGTAGTATCCAAAAAAATACTGTGCATCGGAAGGTGTTATCCTTTTAACACCCAAGCTTTTCGACAATTCTTTCATTACAATTCTCCTTTGTTTTATTAAAACGATTTTAACACATTGATTGTTATTTTACAACCCTCGTGTACAAAATTACAAAAAAAGTCTTTTTTCTATTTACCCCATTGCTTAAAAGCGCTTGGAGTACAGCCGTACTGCTTCTTTACAATTCTTGAAAAATACTTTGGGTCACCGAATCCGCTATCCAACGCCGCCGATTCTACGTTAGCGCCGTTTGATATAAGGCTTCTGGCATATTCGATTCTCAAACCGTTTATATACGCTATCGGAGTTGTCTTATAATAGGACTTGAAAAGAATTCTGAACGGCGTCTCACTTATACCCGCATACTTGCACACTTGAGTAATAGTCAAATCGGGGCTGCGGTAGTTTGAATTTATATATGATACTGCCGAAAGGAAATGTGAGGGCAGCTTTACCTCTGTTTCTGCTTTATGAAGAATACCCAATATTCTGTACGTCTCAGAGATAACAAAAAGCTCGTATCCCGTCTGCTTGTTTTCCCACAGTGACAAACAATTCGCAAAAGCTTTATATATTGACTCAAAGCTGTTGGGAGAGTAAACTTCGGGCTCTGTTCCGTCCCTTAACGTGATAAAGTGAACTACTATCATTTCCGTATCGGTATACTGCGCTGTATATCCCATATTCTGAGGAATGTAGAGCACGTCGTTGGCACCCACACGGTACTCGTTTTCGCAAGCGCCGATAACAGCCTCCCCTTTTATTCTGAACGCAAGTGCGGAGTGCTTTCTGGGAGCTACGTTGAAAATACCACCTGTCCACTTCATATGATGAACTCCGATTATTTTTACTACGGGGTTTTGTCCATCGTAAAGCATAGCATCACCTCAAATGAAGTATAGCACAATAAAGTTGAAAAGTCCACCTTTTTTGTTGTATTATAGGTTTTTATTTAAAAACAAATATACTATTATATAATTACGGAGGATAAAAAAATGGATAGATTCTTTAATTTTAGTAATAATGTTAACGCTTATGCAGACAAAAGCATGATAAACAAAACCGTTGTATCACTGTGGAACAGCTTTTGTATGACCAATTCAGAGCTGACACTAAAGGAAGGAAAAAGCCTCGCCTTTACAATCGGAGACGTAAACGTGCCCACTATTCCAAGCGGTAGCGAGTACGCTCTTGAGGTCAGCAAAAACGGCGTCGCAATTGCAGGCAAGGACTTTGGCTCTCTTATGAGGGGTTACTATTCAATGCTTATGAAAATAGAACCTTGTGACAGTGGCTTTTGCATTAAGGAAACAAAGGAAACAGGTGACTACGTAATCAAAAACAGAATGCTTCACATCTGTGTTTTCCCCGAAAACGATCTGTACTTTATCAAAAAGCTTATACGTCTTGCAGGACTTTGCCAATACACTCACGTTGTAATTGAGTTCTGGGGTATGCTTAAATACGACTGCCTCAAAGAGCTGGCTTGGGCACACGCTTTTACAAAAGACGAGGCAAATGAGCTGATAACAATTGCAAGGGAGATGGGTGTCGAGCCTATCCCAATGTTCAATCAGCTGGGACACGCTCCCGCTTCACGACTGCGATACGGCAAGCACGTGGTTCTCGACCAAAATCCAAAGCTTTATAACCTTTTCACGCCTGACGGTTGGGCATGGGATATATGCAGTGACAGGGTAGACAGACTTTTGAAGGATATCCGATACGAGCTGTATGAGTTGTTTGGTGACGGAGAGTATTTGCACGTAGGCTGTGACGAAGCATATTACTATTCACGCCACAAGGAGCTGAATCAAAAGCTTCCCGAATATTTGCACAGACTGACCACTCGTGTTGAAGCGGAAGGCAGACGTCCTATGCTGTGGATGGATATGATGCTTGATACCTCCAAGTACGGTACAGGCTTCAGTACAAATTCAAAATTCGGCGGTGAAAACGTTATGATAAATTCACTGTCAAAAAACTCTGTTATGGTAGACTGGCAATACAATATTAAAACAGCCCCCATTCCATCAACAGTAGATCTGGCATCCTACGGGTATGATTTGATGGGGGCGCCTTGGTATGAACCGGGTAACTATAAGGCGCATGTAAAAACCGTTGCAGACAGCAACCTTTTCGGAGTTATGCTCACTACGTGGCACACTTTGAAAGATTACATGCCCAGCATCCTGGGTTGTGCCAAGGAGATGGGAGCAAAAACTTTCTCCTGGTCAGAGTACAGCGGGCTCCACGAGGAAACGGCAACGCTGTTACGGCGCATAAGCTTTGAAGGAAATACCTATTGCGACAGTGGATGGTCCAAGGAGCAGATAGTGATATGACATCCGTTTTATACATTCTAAACGTTTTGTGCGCCTCAGGACAAGTGACACTTGGAAAGGCATATGCATCAAAGGGAGGCTCTGCCCACGTATTCAACGTCAATAAAGCAATTGCGGGAATATGCGTTTTTCTTGTTATGGGAGCTGTCAACGGTATGGCTCTTCACATGCCCACTCTATTGTTCGGTATCGGCTACGGCATATTTTTGGGCATTTCCATGTTTACAGGCTTCAAGGCGCTCGGTATGGGTCCTATGGCACTGACAAGCATTATTGCATCCTTTTCTCTTGTCATCCCCTTTGTTTTTGGAATAACCGTATGGAATGAAAAGCTTTCCTTGTACGGAGCTTTAGGCATTGTGCTGATTATGGCAGCAATAATACTGTTGAATTTCAAGAAGGAAAAAGGGCTTTCGTTTAAATGGTCTGTATACGCTTTGTTGACAATGGCAACTAACGGTTTATGCTCACTGATACAAAAATATCATCAGCTGTATTACCCCAACGAATACCGAATCGAATTTATGATATGGTCGCTTCTTTGCGTACTTATGATCACATCAATAATGGGAAGAAAGGAGCTTAAGAGCTTCAAGCTTAAGCTTACCGGAGTCATCTCGGGAATTCTTAACGGCGGTGCGAATTTTATTGTACTGTATCTTGCTGCCACGGAAAATGCCTCGGTGCTCTTCCCCATAGTTTCGGTTTGCAACGTTATTGCAGCGTGGCTTATTGGCAAACTTATTTTCAAGGAAAAATTAAAAATAACTCAGATTATCGGACTTATTTTGGGAGTAGCGGCAGTAGTTTTGCTGAACACTTAACCAAATCCGAGGTTTAATGCAATTTTCCATTAAATAAAGCGGAGAGCCTCCGCAGGCAATACTCGCCTATCCACAGCTTTGCGTACGTTCAAAAAAGCGAAACGGCGAGGTTGGTTTAATGCAATTTTCCATTAAATAAAGCTGTTTAAAAACTCTATTCGAGTTTTCAAACAGCTTTATTTCTACTTTATTGAACGACGTTTCCCATAGACAATAAGATATTACTGTAAGAAAAGAGTTCTGCCGTTTCTCTTGGCACTTGCCTCGATAATCTCAACAAGACGAATTGTGTCCATAGACTGCTCAGGAGGATTGATAGTATTCTCCTTGTCGTGCAAAAGAATATCAACGTAGTATTCTATCTGATACATAATACTGCTCTTTCCGTCCTGCTGGCAGATTACCTTGCTTCCGCCTGCATCCTGATGAAGAACAAGATCTCCGTCATCCGCTCCCACAAAAGCCG
Source organism: Eubacteriales bacterium (assembly GCA_045531285.1). Lineage (GTDB taxonomy): Bacteria > Bacillota > Clostridia > Oscillospirales > SIG627 > RGIG6353. The sequence goes on along the minus strand of JAZSDT010000120.1, from coordinate 1,236 downwards.
CCTTTTCGAGATTAACTCTGAAAGGAGCATTGAAAACAAAGCTCTGAGGAAGTCCCCAATCGCCTCTTATGTGAACAAAAGCGTCCTCGTACTTGAAGGTTGTACTTACAGAGTCGCAGTATGTAAAGTTATTTTTTGAAGCAATTGCTGAAATCGCTTCGGGCAGTCCAAAAACACCCTGTACGTAATCGACGTCGTGAATATGCATATCAAGTATAACGCCGTCAAGTCTTCCCTTGTTGGGGCCGCCCTTGTCCATTCTCCAAAGAGGAACAGCAGACAGTCTTGCAAAATCCGCACTGATAAGATGACCGTATTCTCCGCTCTGAATAGCTTCACGCATTGCACTGTACGCCTTGTTGAATCTTACGCAATGACCAACCATAAGGCGCTTTCCGGAGCGCTTCTCAGCCGCCAGCATTTCCTTTGCTTCTTCGCTGGTCATCGCCATAGGCTTCTCTACAAGAACGTTTATGCCGCTGTCAAGAGCCTTGATGGTAGCATCCTTGTGAAGAAAGGTAGGCAGACATATATCTATAAGGTCCAGATTCTCCTTTGCTATCATTTCGTCAACGTCGGTATAACAATGGTCTATCCTTTTAAGAGGAGCATCACTGCTCTTAGAAATGTTTATCTTGATCTCGTTGTTAAAGTTTGACGGGTTGATGTCGCACAGAGCAACTACCTCTACGGGTACTCCCTGTTCCTGAAGCATCTGATAACCGCGTCTATGCATTGCGGAAATTCCTCCGCATCCCCAAATAGCTACTCTTAACATTTTTACCTCCCACTATAAAGATCCTTTAAAAACCAATTTATTATATTATACCATATCAAAACAGCAAAATCAATATATTTGTTCGGTTTTATTCAATATGTTTTTTGGGCTCATTCTGAACAGCCTTACACTGTGCGGTGGCATTTCGGCCAAGGTAAGTATTTTTGTTTCCTTAAGGTTCTCCTTTGCCCAAACGTCACGAACGGCTGATAATTCATCCAGATAGACTTTCACCGTCTCAACAGTTTGACCGAGATTAAATACCGCAAACGCCCAATCGCCGTTATACAGCCTCCTCTTCAAAACGTGAAGCATTCTTCTTCCGTCCTCAATAATCATATGAGGCACAGCCGCATTGCCCGAGCAGTCCTGATGTATTGCAATAACCTCCTCGTTGCAATATACTGAAAGCTCAAAATCGCTTACCTTTTCAAAGGTGGTGCTCAACTGGATAGGAG
>JAZSDT010000031.1:0-4368 GCA_045531285.1 Eubacteriales bacterium | reverse complement strand
ACGAAGAAACCGACTACTATAAGAGTCTTGTATCAGCCGGCGATGAGAGTCCGAGTGCGTTCTCGGGACGCCGCGGCGGCAACGCTTCAAACGCGCTGATGAAGATGGGCTCAACTTCGTATGAATTCCCCGCAGGAGTTGAAGAAGGCGCAAAGATCGTATCCACCGAAGTCATCGGATGGGCGGCGGGCGAGATCAGCGAAACCTTCGGCAAGCAGGTCGGCGGTGCGTCGGCTGTTTTCGGTGTTTACTCGGACGTCATAGAGGTAGGCAATAATATGGTCAGCCTTTTCGGCGCAAGACAGGCAATAATCAATTCCGGAATGAGCCAATCAGCTATCGACGCCAGACTTCAGGCGCTCGATCGATTGACGATGGGATATATGATCTGCGCGGGTCTACGCTATGCGACAACGGTAATGGGCGTTGGTATGCTTCTCACGGGCGGAGTTCCCTTTATGGCGGGTCTTGCCGTTGCGGGTCTGATCGCTATGATGAATGCCTACGTAAATCAGACCTTAAACGATTGTCTGAGCAATCTTATGGATTTCAGTCTGCCATGGATCATTGACCCCTCGGGATACGTCTACGAGGCTGTTACCGACAACCGCGTTGAAGGCGCGACCGCTAAGGTATACTATCGGGATGAAAATACGGGGGAAGCAGTGCTGTGGAAAGCAGAGGAATACGATCAGAGCAATCCGCAGATCACGAACGAAGAAGGAATTTTTGCGTGGGACGTTCCGAACGGTATGTGGAAGGTCGTGGTGGAAAAGGAAGGCTATGAAAGTGTTGAAAGCGAGTGGCTGCCCGTTCCCCCGCCTCAGATAAACGTGTATCTCAGTATGGTCAGCACTCAGGCTCCGACCGTCACTTCCGTCCATCTCTATAAGGATACTGCCGTGATCGAATTTTCTCAGTATATGAAGCTCGACAGCGTTACCGCGGATATGTTTTCTATGAACGGTTCTGCCGTTGTTGGAAAGGTCGAAGCGATCGATCCTAAAGAAAGCGCAGTTGATTCGGGAGAAATGCTTGCCCGACAGTTCAAGCTCTTTTATAGCGGCGGCAAAGTCACAAGCATCACGGTTTCTGCCGAAGTACTCAACTACGTGGGCACCGCTATGGAAAAGAATGCTGTTTTCGACAACCTCATAACCGAATATGAAACCGAAGGTCTTGCGGGAGAAGAGAAGATCGTTGTCGTTTGCGGACAGGAAATGATCTATCAGCTTCACGTGCAACCTGCCGAGGCGGCGACGAGTGTTAAGCTTTTCTACAAGATATCCGATTCATATAACGTGGCGATCACGGATATCGGTGAACCCGATGCGAACGGAGTAATACCAATCAAGATCCTCGGCAACCTGCCGACGACTGCCGTGATAGACATATACGTTGAGGGTTCAACGATAAGCAAACGTATAGAAGTGCAGGTGACCGAGAAGCATCCCGACGACGGAGAGGAAACGACCGCACGCGAAGACGTTACAACCGAAGGACCAAGCGAGAGCAATATCGCAGAGCCTGAAACAAGCGTCGAGAATACGGATTTTACCGACGAACCAAAAGAGAATAACGCCGCTTTCCTTTGGATTGCTGTAGGTCTTATGGCAGCTGCGGCGATCTTGGCAGTTGCTCTTGCCTTTGCGATGAAAAAACGCAAGAAAATCGAATAAAGAAATTGTGAATATATGAAAATTACACGCCCGGTGCGGATATCTGACCGCATCGGGCGTGCGTTTATTTAATATTTGTAAAGATTATTTTGCAAACACTAATTCCATAGCTCGTTTCCTTCTTCTGCATAAACTCTGCGGGGATTTTGCTCATATATTGCTTGTTGAGCGCGGAGCTACCGAGGTAGGCTTCTATATTGCTGACGGGCAGGACACACCAATCGCTGTCGTAAGGCTGGTTTGCTATATAGTATTCCGCAATGGTGGTCAGCACGTTCAGAGGAACGCCGAGGGGTTGGATGCTTTCGATATAAGCCATCTGCTCGTATGTAAGCTTTACCGCCTCGCGTCGCAGAGAGCCAAGCTCCAAGGCATCGGCAATGGCGGCATCAAAGGACAATGCCCACTCCGCGCGGGTAGTTCCCGTGAAGATCGGCACTTGGTACTGCTTGACTTTGTTGCTCCATTCGTCCTCCCACTGCTTTGTTCTTTCTGCAAGACAATGAATGTGCTTGTTGACCTTGGTTCTGTTAGCGAATATAAAATCCGCGATGGCGTGAACATGGCGGTAATACCACCCTGCACCGTTCTCATCCACAAGCTCTGGAAATTCCTCGTGATACTCTGCAAAGCAAGTCTTGAATTGCCATTCCGCATTTGGAGTGGCATTTTTCTTTTTTACAGGCATACTACACCACGCACAAAGGGCGCGTCGGGCATACTCGATACGTTCACGCGGATCTCCGTCTTTCAGCGAACCATCGGCATTATGAAAGAGATACCCACGGGCGAGGATGGTGAAAATACGTGCAAATCCCTTGAAATCCTTGATCATATCGGTGGTGAACCTGCCGAGAAAAGAGGTGTCCTTGCCGTTTGATACGGCATAGATCGGCTGACCGATATAGGATTTATATTCGTTCCATTCGTTGGTCACTTTCGGTAAGCCTCCTTCTTCAAAGCAAATTTTTCAACATAATCCCAAAGCACATCCCAAAGGAATGACCGCTTATTAAGAGCCACCACATACTTGACCGCCGTAGCGGGTTTGCAGATATCCTTGACAAGCTCCAAACACTTCTTGGCAACTGCCTCGCGGTAGTTTGTCCCGGATAACTTATCCGTATAGGCTTTGAGCAGAGCCGTCATTTCGGGCGTATCCCCCTCATAATGCAGCCTTGCCCGATTTTGATGTATGTTATCGTTATCGGTGTCCATAATCAGATCCCCAAGCAAGCGGTAACCACCGCAACGGAAATCCGAGAACAGATCGTAATACTCTTGGAATTCCTCTTCGGGCAGATACTTGCAGAGGAACAAAGTTCTCTGATCCTCAGTCATAAAGTACCACTTTTCATCACGGATAGCGCGTCGGATCTCACTCACACGGTCAGCAGGAAGATTGACAAACAGCGCGTAAAGCTCGTCGGCATCGTAGGTGTTTTCCTCGTCACGCATGAACAGGACGCGGTTAATGCCTTTTTTCTTTGCCTTGGCGTTCGGGATATGCTGACTTGCACGGATACGCTTCAAACAGCTCTCATACGTTCCCACAAGTGTTTTGATACGTTCAAGGATATCGGGATCAAGCTTTTTCTCCCATCCCGGCTCGGTGGCAAAGGTAAAAAGCTCGGATGCCTTGGCAGGCTTGCGCTTTGCCTTGGGAGTGTTCTTTTTGAGCATCTGCGCATAATACGGCAGCTTCTCCAAATTGGAGCTTACACCCTGCCAATCGGTCGAGCCGAAATATTCCTTGAACTGCTCGTCAAAGGTAGGCTCATACCACGGACGGCGCTCCTCGGAGCTTTCAAGAATAGTCTTGTATTTCAAGAAGCTACTGCGCTTTATTTTCTTTTTGCTGAGGTATTCAGACAGATCGGGCTTGATACCGCTTTTTGCGGAGTCGATCTCAAGTCCCGTAAGTATTGCAAGCGTGTCCGTCTCTTGTCTGCATTTCTCCTTAGTCTCGGAGTCGATGTTCTCATCGTAGGCAATGATACTGCGGTCAAGTGCCGCATTGGATATCTGACCGACGCGAGAGGAAAAGGTATTTCGAATCGCCTCAAAGCGAGCGTGCCAATCATGAGCGTTATGTATCAAAGGATCAGCAGAAGGTATCTGCAAAAGCGGAAGCGAGGTCTGATGGCTGATGGCATAGTCTGCTCCTGCATAGTTCTGCATGACACAATCGTTCAGAATCGGCTCGGCTATGGTCTTTATCATATCGCCGTCGTAGTCCGCACCGCCAAGGCGTTCTGCAATCAGCGCCGTGGGAGATACCATTACTACATCGGTTAGATGAGAAAGATATTTTACTCTGAATGCATCCGCTTCCACGAGTGGCTCAACCAAGACCTCTTCATTCCTTGCTATATGCGGGTTGCGGAGCAAGGTGTAGTGCTCTTGTGAATCATATTCCGCACCAGGTGCGTAGATTTCCGAGTCTTTGAGTATAGATGAATCGAGTAAAATATGCAAATGATATGCTTCCTCATTCACTCTTGTGTAAGGCTGAATGAGATATTGGAGAAAAGCCATCAAGTCGCCCGATAAGTACCGGTTGTCACCTGTGATCAGGAGCTTACCAACAGCATAATTCTTCAATACCTTTTCTGCAAGCGCATCAAGTTCCGTCTCGTAACAGGATTCGTGAATAAAAAGCGAATTTTTAACAAGAAGTTTGGCAAGC
>JAZSDT010000001.1:0-7113 GCA_045531285.1 Eubacteriales bacterium | reverse complement strand
TCGGTTATTACATTCCAAACCATTTTTTCACTCTTTTATCTGTCCATTAATCTTGACAAGTTTCATGAAGGTAGCTTTTCTCCCTGTGGGCGAAAAGCATTTTGTTTTATATTGAAAAATATTTAGTATTATGGAATAATATTTTAAAAAGGCGGTGCGTTATGAAAGAAAATTTGTTGATAGATAAATCAATTGCGTTTGGTTCTCGTATCATAAAGCTTCATCAATATTTGATAAAAACGAAGAAAGAAACAATTATTTCAAAACAAATCGTCCGTAGTGGTACAAGCATTGGTGCGAATATAAATGAGGCAAATTACGGTCAGAGCAAAGCTGATTTTGTTTCAAAGCTGCATATTGCCTTGAAGGAAACAGCTGAAACGGAATATTGGCTTAAATTACTTACGATGTCAGAATATATAACCGAAGATATGGGAAAATCTCTGCTAAATGATTGCTTGGAAATAAAGAAAATTTTAGTTGCTTCCATAAATACGGCAAAGGATAATAGGCAATGAAGAAATTGATTGTTATTGTTTTTGATAATGATTTGGAAATCGTTAGACTGACACGCCTCCAAATACAACAGCACAAAAAACTACTAACAACATGAAAATCTCGAAGCTTCCTACAACTAAATTAATGACAGACAATACAAAGGTAGTCTTTCTTAGTTTTATCATTCTTCTTGCCTTGATAATTCCAATAATGCCGACAGGTATACCTATTAACAAGATAATGCCACTTCCCCAAATGCCGACAGTTTCCAGCAACTTATACAGAGAATTAGAATTTAAAACATTTGTAGGAATTTTTGACCACAAAATAACAAAGGGTATAACCAAGAATATTGCAAGCTCGAACAAAAAAATAATTTTCTCGAATAACGTATTGTTCTCTTTCATATCAAATCACCTATTTGTCAAATTCAAGTTTCTAAATAGAATTGTATCACAAATAATCACAGAAATCAACAGTAGGTAGGATAAAACCCGGTAGCTGCTATAGTGTTACAATAACTTTTTCTGAAAGGTTTACTATTGACGGTTTTGACTATCGGTGCTATACTACCTTTAGGAGTGTTCAATGAGACATCGTAAGACTCGCGATTTTCATCATCGTATCTTACACCGTCCAAGGACTTTCCTGAAGATGCATCTGATGAGACATCGTTGGAAATACGGGCATTTGTACCGCGTCCATCACCGTCCAAGGTTGCATCCTTTTTTATTCCCCTTTTCTTTTTTACTTCACGCAAATTAGGAAAAGACTCTGCTACACTTGCTCTTACTCCATCAGAAACAACAACTACATTTCCTTCTTTTACCATACGGCTATGAGTTTCGCGCATTATGTTTAGTTTTGTTTCATTATCACTATAATCAACATTTCTCCACACGTCGCTTTTGCTATTAGCAAATTTCTCCATACTCATATGTGCCTACAACTTTTCCGTCTTGATTATAGGACATAGTAAAGTATGTTTCGCCATAGGCATATCCTGTTGAATAATCGGTAATGTTTTTGTCTCTTGGTGCTATTTCTGTATCGGAGTCAGCTTTGGCATATTGTGATTGCAATGGTGATATGTTGGACGAAAGTGACATTTGGGTATTGACTTTTTGCGAAGTTTCGGGTATACTATTAACGGTGGTAGTTGAGGGTGATTTGATGCCCTCCTCCACTTTTTTTATTGGATCGATATCATACAGAATTTTATCACCGTTTGCGGTATTAGCAACATTCAAGGTTGCTTCCCAAACGGTTTTATTCTTTTCTTGTAAATACACCTTCCAATATTCCCAATCATTCTTTCCGTAATTGTCAAGCCAATCGTGAGAATAATTAGGGGATTTAGATGAGTCGTAGTTTGCATTTGTAATAAGTTCATCAACAAAAACGATAGCCTCTTGCTTAGTCTTATTATTCAAATAGCTTGTTAAGTCCCTATTAACACGTACTTTATTGCCATTTTTGTTTTTAAACTTTTGACTGTGTTCCGCTATGCTAATGTCTACAACATTTCCTTTTTCATCATGTGCTGTAAAAGCAGACCCTCCAAGTTCTTTGACATACTCCTTGACCATTTCGATTATTTCGTTTTCGTTTAAGTTTGTCAAAAGTGAGCTATCAAGATTTACACCGATTCCGTAATCCTTTCCGCTATCTCCTATAATTGTACCTATAGAAAGTTTAGCCGACTTCGTCTTTATTACACCGTCTGCTTGTCTATACGCCTTTTCAAACAGCACCTTCGCCTTTTCCAACTGTCTTGCCTCTTTAGATTCTGCAGTTGCAATTCTTGCGATGTATTTTATTTCACCGAAAATCTTATCAAACAGAGTTCGGTTTGAGGTAAGGCGGTTGATGAATGCCTCGTCCGTGAAGATGAAGTCTCCTACAAGGTCGGCTGTCAGCTCTGCCTCTACGTCGGGCATTCTTGCCCTCGTAGAGCTTCTTTATTGTTTCGAGTCTGCTGTCATAAACACCCTTGCTCTTTGCATATTCTGTTATTGTAGATTTAGGACTCGAACCTCAAAAAACAAAAAATCGTACAGCCGAAGCTGTACGATTTTTGTATAAGCGTATTAAGATAGGCGACACTTGCCAAGGTTTTATCTTTCTTCTCTGAAATAAGAAAGTCCAAGGGACGCCGGGGGATGATTTTCCTTTTTATTGCGGATTGACGTAATAATAAGAATAAGGATAGTTGCCAGGTAAGGAAGAAGCTCATATATTTCTTTTATTTCACGGCTGATACCGGAAGTGGTTATTCCCAGCATATACAAAGCACCGAAAAGGATTGAGCCGATTATACCGATACCGGGCTTCCACAATGCAAAAATAACCAAAGCAATAGCGAGCCATCCTCTGTCGCCAAAGCCGTTGTTTGACCAGTTACCTGTATACTCAAACACATAGTAAAGGCCGCCAAGACCTGCTATGACACTGCCGATGCAGGTAGCCATATATTTGTACTTTGTTACGTTGATACCCGTAGCATCTGCCGTAGCCGGATTTTCGCCAACTGCTCTGAGATGCAAGCCAACTCTCGTGCGGTTGAGAACGTGTCCTGCAACAACGGCGATAATAACACCGGTATAGGTCAAAAATCCGTACGAAAGGAACCATTCACCGAACCAACCAAGGTCATCGGCAAAAGGAAGAGTCATCTTGAAGTATTTACAAATGTTGCCCAAAGAAATATTGGCAGTTTCTGAGCCGATAATCTTTGTAAGAGAGCCGCCGAAAAAGTTGCCTATACCAACACCGAAGGTAGTGAGGGCAAGACCTGTAACGTTCTGATTGGCACGAAGTGTAATTACAAGGAAGGAGTAGATAAGTCCCATGAGCAACGAACCAAGAACCGATGCAATAACTGTGATACCGATAGCTAACGCGGGAACGATTGCAGCAGCTCCAACTGTATGCTCATAAAGAGTGGCACCGATAACGCCGCTGATAGCACCAACGTACATTATTCCCGGAATACCAAGGTTAAGGTTACCAGATTTCTCGGTAAGTATTTCTCCGGTCGCACCGAAAAGAAGGGGCATTGCCTGACGTATAGCGCCTTGAATAAATACAGACATTTACTTTACCTCCTTTGAATGCTTGCGTGTTTTCAGTTGATAATTAATAAAGAATTCGCTTCCAATGATAAAGAATATTACAATACCTGTGAGTATCTCTGAAAAGTCGTCGTTAAGACGGAAGGTTTGAGTTATTTCCTTTGAGCCGAACTCAAAGAACACCAAAAGAAGAGACGTGATAATCATATAAACGGGGTTGAACTTTGCAAGCCAAGATACCATAATAGCGGTAAAGCCTCTGCCGTCGGCAGTATCGGGAGAAACAGTACCGTCCTTTCCACTTACGAGCAGGAAGCCTGCAAGACCGCAAATGGCACCCGAAATAAGCATTGTACGGATAACTACCTTTTTAACATTGATTCCTATGTAGTTAGCAGTATTTTCACTCTCACCTACTACAGATATTTCGTAGCCCTGCTTTGTATAATTGAGGTACACGTACATAACGGCTGTAAGGGCGGCAACTACAAGTATGATCACAAGATGATCGTTGTAGACTTTGGGGAGTCTGCCCATTTTCAGCGGTGAAACTATCTGTGAACCGAAGGTATTTTCCCACTGCAATGCAATGATTGAGAGTGTGATAAGGCCCTTAGCAACGTAGTTCATCATCAGTGTGAACAGGGTTTCGTTTGTTTTAAAGAAAGCAAAGAAAACTGCAGGAATGAGTCCCCATACGGCACCCACAATAAGAGCAGCAGCCAGAGAGATAAGAAGCAAAACGACTTCGGGAACCATGCCTCCGAGAAAGCGGACTGTGGCAAAGGTTGCAAGGCAGCCCATAAGGACCTGACCTTCCGCACCGCAATTCCAAAAGCGCATTTTAAATGCGGGAGTTACGGCAAGTGCAACGCAAAGCAAGAGAGCCACATCACGAAACAGACGCCATATGATTCGGTCTGTGCCGAAAGCACCCTTGAACATTGCCACCCACACCATTACGGGATTCTGCTTTGTGAGAAGAATAGTCACGACCGAGCAGACAACGACTGCCGCAAGAATTGCGATAGCACGAATTATCCAAGCCTTCCACCAAGGAAGTGCGTTTCTCTTTACAATGTGGAAAAGAGGCTCGTGTTTTTTAACTGTTTTTACATTATTCATTTTCACTTACCCCCTTATTCTTAGTCATAAGAAGTCCTACTTCTTCCTTTGTTACGTTTCTGGCATCTACAACACCTGTAATTTTACCGGAAGCGATAACAATGATTCTGTCGCAAAGGTCGAGAAGCACGTCCAGGTCCTCGCCTACGAATATTACGGCTACTCCCCTTTCCTTCTGCTCATTGAGAAGGTTATAAATTACGTAAGAAGAGTTTATGTCAAGTCCTCTTACAGGGTATGCCGCCATAAGCACCTTGGGGTGAGAAGCAATTTCACGTCCTACAAGCACCTTTTGTACGTTACCGCCGGAAAGCTTACGGACGGGAGTTTTCACGTCGGGGGTTGCAACCTCGAGGTCGTGAACTATTTCTTCTGCCAGTATCTTTGGCTTTGAACGGTTGAGGAATATGGAATTACCTTTTTTGTAGCTTCTGAGCATCATATTATCTACAATGTCCATGCTTCCTACAAGTCCCATACCGAGTCTGTCCTCGGGAACAAAAGAAAGACGGACACCAAGCTCTCTAATCTGCTCGGGGGTGCGGCGTCGAAGGTTGAAGGATTCGCCTTCAGGAGAATTATACATAATCTCACCGGAGGTAAGGGGCTGAAGTCCTGCAATTGCTTCGAGAAGCTCCTTTTGTCCGCTTCCGGCGATTCCCGCAACACCGAGTATCTCACCCGATCTTGCAGTGAAGGAAACCTTGTCAAGTACGGTAACGCCGTCTGCGTTGACCGATGAAATATTTGAAACGACCAAACGGTCGGAAGTGTCGTGAGGATCGGTACGGTTGATATTAAGTGAAATCTTTTTACCAACCATTAGTTCGGTAAGCTCCGAAACCGAAGTGTTTGCCGTTTCGACAGTGGCAATATGTTCGCCCTTGCGGAGTACGGCGACTCTGTCGGAAAGAGAGAGCACCTCGTTCATTTTGTGAGTGATTATAATAATGGACTTACCGTCGTCTCGCATTCGTCTGAGGACTGCGAAAAGCTTTTCTATTTCCTGAGGAGTAAGTACGGCTGTAGGCTCATCGAGAATGAGAATGTCTGCACCTCTGTACAATACCTTGATAATTTCTACAGTCTGCTTTTCGGAGACGGACATTTCGTATATTTTTTTGTCGGGGGAAATATCAAAACCATATTTTTCTGTTATCTCGAGTACCTTGCGGCGAGCATCGGAGAGCTTATACCTCTTTGTGTCGCTGATACCGAGTATTATGTTTTCGGTTGCCGAGAATACGTCAACAAGTTTAAAATGCTGGTGTATCATACCGATACTGTAGTTGAAGGCATCTTTGGGCGACGTGATAGTAACCTCTTCGCCATTGACGAAAATCTGTCCTTCGTCAGGATAATAGATTCCGGAAATCATATTCATAAGCGTTGTTTTACCGCTTCCGTTTTCGCCAAGAATAGCCATTATTTCTCCGCGCTTAACACTGAGATTGACGTTATTGTTAGCCAAGGTAGTGCCAAAACGCTTAGATATATTTTTCAATTCTATTGCGTATGTATTATTCACAAAAATACCTCCAAAAAAATCGGAAAGGGACGGGCTTTTGCCCGCCCCTTAAACGTCATCAATTAGTTGAGAAGAGTGATACCGTCGATGTCAAGATCGAAGTAAGGAGCTGAACGCTTCTCGGACTCGTGATAGTAACCGTCGCTTACTACCTTAGTTTCCTTCTGCCATGTGTCATCTGTATCAACGTCTGCAAGGGTCTCTTCGTCAAGTGCTACGCCGCCAACTGTGAATGTATCGGTAGCGAATACCTTGAGAGTGCCTTCCTCAAACTGAGCCTTAGCTGCATCAATTGCTTCCTGTGTGCCTGCTGCTGCAACTGCTGTGTTGATTTCAGTAAGCTTAACAGAACCTTCCTTGATACCGCCGCACCAGTCTGTGGGGATCTCAGTACCGTTCTGAACAGAAGTGATCATAAGCTCGAAGTAGGGAGCCCAGTCAATTCTGGAAGAAACGATATAGGTGTTGGGGCAAGCTGCCTGAGTTGTACCGTTGTAAGAAACGTTGGGGATACCTGCTTCTTCACAAGCGGAGGGAGCACCCATAGAGTCTGCGTGCTGGCTGACAAGCTTAGCACCGTTGTTTATAAGCTTGATAGCTGTCTCTCTTTCAAGAGCTTCATCGTACCAAGAACCTGTAAACTGAACTTCCATAGTAGCTGTGGGGCAAACTGATCTTGCGCCGAGATAGAATGAAGTGTAACCTGACTTAACCTCTGCGTAAGGATGTGCACCAACGTAACCGATCTGAGCTTCTTCAGCAGTGAATTTGCCCTCAGCGATCATTTCGTTGAGCTTCATACCTGCTGCGATACCTGCAAGGTATCTGCCTTCGTAGATAGATGCGAAAGCGTTGTGGAAGTTAGCAAGACCTGCTGTGTGAGCCATT
>JAZSDT010000008.1:0-8100 GCA_045531285.1 Eubacteriales bacterium | reverse complement strand
CACCATTTTAGAGCTTGTCATTGAAGAAAAAATCACTAATAAAAGAGAGATTTTACTTGATACTGTAAGAAAGTTAAAAAATAAATAAAAAAGTTGCAAAAAAGGGTTGACATCCTAAAAGGTTTTTGTTATAATTAGTAGCGTTCCGAACGGACAAGCGAGAGTGGCGGAATCGGCAGACGCGCACGTTTGAGGGGCGTGTGGTAATCCCGTACGGGTTCAAGTCCCGTCTCTCGCACCAAACCAGAAAAATCCGAACCAAATTTTCCCAATAGGAAAAGGGTTCGGATTTTTTATTTACATTTAAGTTAAAGTACATAGAAAAAGCTCCGTTTGTACGGAGCTTTTTAAGTGCTTAAGTAGTACTGTAAGTCGCTTCGCTGATGAATAATGAATAATTATTGCCCTTCGGGCAAACGGATTGATTTTTCAAATCTGTTGTTATAAAATGAAGTTGAGGTGATTATATGGATTTTATTATTTATTTTTGTATATGTATTTGTGCAGTAATAATTTTTGCTTTATACATCAGGAAAATTATAAAACCATATAAACAAAGAGAAAAAATTGAATCCAATTCATCGTCTTTGGAGATAAAAACTGAATTTGAAACTGTTAAATTTAAGGCTCAAATAGTTGATTTGCGCTGTCGTGTTGATATGGTAGGAATTAAAACGCAAAAAGCCGTTACAATTTATACCGTTGAATTTAAAACCGATGAAAAGATAATTAAGCTTGATATTCCTCAGGAAATGTATGACGGTCTTGAAATAGGACAAAGCGGTGAAGTAACATTGGTTGAGGGAGAACTGTATAGTTTTATCATTTAATCCGGTTATAAAGGAGTATATTTTATGACAGTTTTCAGATTTTGTATGATAAAACAGATTCTGAAATGAGACGTGATTCCAAAAAATCCCGTTCGTGTCAGCGAATGGGATTTTTAAAATATATTTGTATATTTGCAACATAAAATAATGTTAATGTTTAGTTTTTTGTATTCTATTGACAAAGCCCGACATTTGTCGTATCATGGTGTATATGGCTATTATACAAATTACATATAACATCTCATTGCATAAAGGGGTCTGATTCTGTTGAATATCGATAAAATCAATAAAAAGCTGCAGAAACAGTTCGGTTCAGCGGTAAAGGCTGAGCTCAGTGATAATATAATCACGGTAAAAGGTAAGCTTTCAAAATGGTCTGATGTTGTTGCCGCCTGTCAGACAGCGGCAACAAAGTACAGTGAAATTCACGTAGTAAACGATATTATCTGCGAGGAAGTGCAGAATAAACCGATGCGCGTACCGAAGCTTAAGGATAATGCTCTTGACGGAAGAAAAGTTGATGTGCTCATCATCGGCGGCGGTATCTCCGGCGTTTCAATTGCAAGAGAGCTTTCAAAATGGAAGCTCAGTATTCTTCTTGTTGAAAAGGAGGCAGACCTGGCGCTTCAGGCTTCAGGCAGAAACGACGGTGAGGTTCATCCCGGCGTTGACCTTTCAAAGGGGTCAAAAAAGCATTATTACATAAGAAAAGGCAACGAGATGTACGGACAAATATGCAAGGAGCTTGACGTACCCTTTAAGCGTGTAGGTCAGTATGTATGCTTTGATAAGGCGTGGATGAAGGGCATTATATATCTGTATGTTCTCTGGAGAAAAAAGCACGACGGCATCAGCGACACGGAAATTATTTCAGGCGAAGAGCTGAAACGAAGAGAGCCCAACCTGAGAGAGGATTTCAAATTCGCAATTTCCAACCCCTCAACGGGCTGTGTATGTCCTTACGGGCTGACAATCGCCTACGCGGAAAATGCGGCAATGAACGGAGCGGAGATTTTTCTTAACACGGCTGTTACGGATATGCAGGTAGAAGGCGGAGAAATTAAAAGCGTTGAAACCAACAGAGGTACGGTTTACCCCGCAATTGTTATCAATGCGGCAGGCGTTTTCTCCGAGGATATTGCGGCTATGGCTCAGGACAGATTTTTCTCAATTCATCCCCGAAGGGGCACAAACTCAATTCTCGATAAAAAAGCGGGCGCCTTTATGCACTCGGTTGCTTCTACCGTAAGCCTCAACTTCGGCAAAAGCCATACTAAGGGCGGCGGCACAATCCACACGGTGCACCATAATCTGCTTTTAGGCCCCGATGCTGTAGAAACCTACGAAAAGGAAAATACTGAAACAAGAAAAGAGAGCATTAAAACTGTTTTTGATAAGCAGAAAAAAACCATGCCCTCTGTTTCGGAGAGAGATATCATCACCTATTTCACGGGTGTCCGCGCCCCCACCTTTGAAGAAGACTTTATTATTGAAAAGGGAAGAAAAACAAAAAATATTATTCACTGCGCAGGTATTCAGTCACCCGGTCTTACAACTGCTCCCGCAGTGGCTCTTGATATTGAAAAAATGGCAGTTGGAGAGCTGAAGAAAATCAGAGCGGTTGAAAAAAATCCTGATTATTCACCGATACGAAATGGCGTTCCCGTGCTCAACGAAATGAGTGACGAAGAAAGAAATGAGCTTATAAAGCAGAATCCCGACTACGGAGTAATCGTATGCCGATGCGAGGAAATCAGCAAGGGCGAAATTCTTGATGCACTCAGGTCGCCTATCTGCGTTCCCACCGTTGACGGCATCAAAAAGCGTATCCGTCCCGGAATGGGCAGATGTCAGGGAGGCTTTTGTTCTCCTCTGGTAACTCAGATAATTGCGGAATTTCTCGGTGTTCCTCTGAGCGAGGTTAAAAAGTCATCGGAAACTTCTGTTATTACATACGGAAAAACAAAGTAAGGAGGGATTGATATGAAAAGCTATGATGTTGTTGTAATCGGCGGCGGCCCTGCAGGCCTCGCGGCAGCCATCAGCGCAAAGCAAAACGGCGCTTCGGTTCTTCTTGTTGAACGAGAAGCAAGGCTCGGCGGGATTCTTAAGCAGTGTATTCACGACGGCTTCGGCCTTGTAAGATTTAAAGAAAAGCTTTCCGGCCCCGAATACGCCGAAAGATTCACCGAGCTTTTTGAAGAAGAAAAAATCGACTCTCTCACCCTCACCTTTGTTACAAGAATTGAAAAGGAAAAAGACGGCTTCAGAGTAGTGCTCGTAAACCGTAACGGTGTTGAGGCTGTTTTTACAAAAGCGCTTGTTCTTGCAACCGGTTGCCGTGAAAGAACGGCTAAGCAGGTTATGATTCACGGAACGAGGCCCTCGGGTGTTTTCACCGCGGGCACCGCACAGCACTTCACCAATCTTTTAGGTGTTATGCCCGCTAAAAAATGTGTAATTCTCGGCAGCGGTGACATCGGTCTAATTATGGCAAGACGCCTCACCCTCGAAGGCGCCGAGGTTCTCGGTGTATACGAAGCAAAAAGCACTCCCTCCGGTCTTACAAGAAACATTCATCAGTGCCTTAACGACTATAATATTCCCCTTCACCTCTCCCACACGGTTACAAGGGTTTTCGGCGAGGACAGACTCACAGCTGTAGAAATTTCAAGGGTTGACGAAAGAATGACCCCCATTGAGGGCACCGAAACAATTATCGAATGTGACGCTCTCATCCTTTCGGTAGGTCTTATCCCCGAAAACGAGCTTGCCGAAGCTCTTTCGGTAAAGCTTGACCCCCGAACAAAGGGTCCTGCCGTAAACGGTCAGCTGATGACAAGCATTGACGGAATTTTCTCCTGCGGTAATGCTCTTCATGTAAATGACCTTGTTGACTATGTTTCCGAAAGCGGTGAAATCGCAGGTAAAAATGCGGCACTTTACTGTAAAGCACAGCGAAAGGAAATTGACATCAGCATTTCGGATAAGCTTCTTTATGCCGTACCCCAGAAGCTCGACCTGAATAAAGATAACAGCAAAACCACTCTTTACTTCCGCAGCCGCGATGTGCTGAACGGTTGCACCTTCACAATCAAAAAAGACGGTGAACCCGTATTTTCAAAGAAATATGCTTTTCTGAGACCTCCCGAAATGGAAAATCTGATTATAGATTTTTCCTCAATGAGTCTCAACGAAAATTCAAAAATAGAACTTGATATCGAGGTGAAGAACAATGCGTGAACTTGTATGCATAGTCTGTCCCAGAGGCTGCAGTCTCACAATTGAAGGTGAAGGCGAAGGCATAAGCGTCAGCGGTTATTTCTGTAAAAAAGGTAAGGACTTTGCCGTTTCCGAAATGACCGAGCCCAAGCGCACAATCTGCACCACCGTAAAAACCGCCTACCCCCAATGCCCCGTTCTTCCCGTAAAGGTTTCTGCCGATATACCCAAGGACAAAATATTTGAAGTAATGGCAGAAATAAACAAAATCACGGTTAACAAGAAAATTGCAAGAGGCGATGCTGTAATTGAAAATGTTCTCGGTCTGAACGTTGATGTTATTGCAACAAGCTCTATGCTGCTGAAGCTTAATTAACGGGAAGGAGTGAGCTCTTTGGATAATCCTCTTATTCTTACCTTTGATGTCGGCACTCAGAGTGCCCGTTGTCTGCTTGTTAAAACGGATGGCAGCTTTGAAGACATTCATCAGGTAAAATACGAAACGCCCTATTACTCTCCCAACCCCGGCTGGGCAGAGCAGAAGGCCGACTTTTACTACGAGCAGATCTGCGAGGCAGGAAAGATTATAGCGGAAAGAAACAAGGATAAGCTGGACAGGGTTATTGCCGTAACTCTTACGGTCATCAGAGATACCGTTCTCTGTCTCGATAAGGACAACAAGCCGCTGAGAGATATTATTCTGTGGCTTGACAAGCGTCAGGCAGATTTCAACGATCCCTTCCCCTTATACAAGAAGGCCCTTTTCAAGCTTGTAGGCATGGGAGAAGCCACAAAAATTATTTATCAGGCCTCTGTATGCAACTGGGTTATGCAGTATCAGCCTGAAATCTGGGAAAAAACCGCAAAATATGTTATGCTTCCGACTTATCTTAACTACAGAATAACGGGTAATCTTGTTGACAGCGAAGCAAATATGATAGGTCACATTCCCTTTGACTATCAGAAGCGTGTATGGAGAAGTAAAAACAATCTTAACCGCTGTATCTGCGATGTACCCTCAGATAAATGCTGTGACCTGGTTAAGTCCGGAGAGGAGCTCGGAAAGATTTCAAAGGAATTTTCGGAAAAAACGGGCATCCCCGAGGGACTTCCTTTAATCGCCACCGGCTCTGACAAGGGGTGCGAAACCGTAGGCCTTTCCGTTGTACATAAAAATCAGGCCGCAATTTCTCTGGGCACAACCGCCACCGTTCAGCTTGCGCTCAAAAAGTACGTTGAGCCTCAGAGATTTATGCCCGCCTATCCCGCGGTACCCAATGATATGTTCAACCCCGAAATAGAGATTTACAGAGGCTTCTGGCTTATATCCTGGTTTATAAACGAATTCGGTGCCAAGGATGAGATGGAGGCTAAGGAGCTCGGCATTCACACGGAAAAGCTTCTTGACGAAAAAATCAAAGAGCTTCCGCCGGGCTGTGACGGACTTCTTCTTCAGCCCTATTGGACTCCGGGTGTAATCAACCCGACCTCAAAGGGAGCCGTAATAGGCTTTTCCGACCATCATACAAGGTACCACCTCTACAGAGCTATTATTGAAGGCCTCGGCTTTGAGCTTTATCACTCCCTTAAAAATATGGAAAAGCGTGCAAAGCTCAACATTGATGAGGTTTATATAGCCGGCGGCGGTGCAAGAAGTGACATTGTCTGTCAGATTTTTGCAGACATTATCGGTCTTCCCGTGAAAACAATTCAGACACACGAGGCCTGCTCAATAGGTGCTTCAATGGTTGCCTTTATCTCAAAGGGCGTTTTCAAGGACTACGATGATGCCATCGCAAGTATGGTTCACAACAAAAAGGTGTTTGTGCCTAATGAAGAAAACCACAAGGCCTATATGGTAATTTACAAGAGTGCCTACAGCAAAATTTTCGGCAGTCTTGAGCATATTTATAAAAAGACAATCAAACTCACCAAAAGATTCGAAAGGAGACAAAAAATATGAGTACAAAGCCTTACAAAGGATTCGAGCCCAAATGGCTTCTTACACCCGCCCCCGAGGGCAGCTACCGTTCAATTTTCCGTTGGGGTGACCCTAACTTCTTCAAGTATCCCAAGGAATCGCTCTACAAGCTTATGAAGGAAACCTTCAAAATGACCGACGAGGATTTCAAGGAATATACCGACGATATCGGCTTTGACCAGGTTGACCTTTCAAGCGTTCCCTCAAAAATCGACGAAAAGCACATTGCGGCTCTCAAGAAAATTGTAGGCGACGACTTTGTTACTACCGGAGACTATCAGCGTCTTTCCGTTGCCTACGGTGCAACAGCCTACGACCTTCTCAGGCTCCGCCATAAAATTTTCGAAAACATCCCCGACGTTGTTGTTTATCCCGATACAACAGAGCACGTTGAAAAAATTGTAAAGTATGCGGTAGAAAATAAAATCCCTCTTTATGTTTACGGCGGCGGCAGCTCCGTTACAAGAGGTATGGAAGCAGTCAAGGGCGGCATCACTCTTGATATGAGAAAGCGCTTCAACAAGCTTATCTCCTTCAACGAAACCGACCAGACCGTCACCGTTCAGGCAGGTATGTCAGGCCCCGATCTTGAAAATATGCTTCAGAATGCCCCGACGACCCTCGGTGCAAAGCGTGCATACACCTGCGGCCACTTCCCCCAGTCATTTGAATACAGCTCGGTAGGCGGCTGGACAGTTACAAGAGGCGCAGGCCAGAACAGTACATATTACGGCACAATTGCAGACATCGTGCTTTCTCAGAAATATGCAACTCCTATCGGCACAATCAGAACTCCTCACTACCCGAGAGAAGCAACGGGACCCGACCTTAATCAGATTATGATGGGTTCAGAGGGTACCTTCGGTGTTCTTACAGAGGTTACTCTCAAGGTCTGCCGTTGGATGCCCGAAAACCGCAAGCGTTTCTCGTATATGTTCAAGAACTGGGAAATCGCCATGGATGCCGCAAGAGAAATGATGCAGTGCGAAAGCGGTTATTCTTCCGTATTCCGCCTTTCAGACCCCGAAGAGACCCACCTTATGCTGAAGCTTTACAACGTTGACGAAACGCCTCTGCAGCCGATTCTCGACAAATTAGGCTATAAGGATATGGAACGCTGTCTCTTCCTCGGCTTTACAGACGGCGAAAAGGGATTTTCAAAGAATGTTGCAAAGAACATCAACAAAATCGCTCTCAAGCACGGCGGTATGCCTATGACGGGCTTTGTATGCAAGAGCTGGGAAAAGGGCCGCTTCAACGACCCCTATCTGCGCGATTCAATGATGGACTTCAGCGTTGTAACCGATACTCTTGAATGTACCGTTACATGGTCAAATATGGCTCAGGTGCACCGCGACGTTAGAAAGGTTTGCCACGCACTTCCCAACACGGTTGTAACAACACATATGTCACACTGCTATCCTCAGGGAGCCAACCTCTATTTCATCTTCATCACAAAGATGAACGACGAAAAAGCATTCAAGGCGTATCACACAACAATTCTCGATGCAATTCAGAAATCAGGTGCGGCAATTTCCCACCATCACGGCATCGGTAAAATGTTTGCACCGTGGCTTGAGGGCTACATCGGCGAAAAGGAATACGGTGTATTCAAGGTGCTCAAGGACTACTTTGACCCCGATTACCTTATGAATCCCGGCGGAACAATCGGCCTTGACCTTGAGCCCGAGGAAAAGAAGTTCCTCAACGAACGCAAGGATTACAGATAAGTTTTAAATTAAGGGAGCTGCAAAAAACGAAAGTTTTTTGCAGCTCATTTGTTATTTACTTTCCAATATCCGAAGCGTTTTCCGCCTTCTCGTGAGATAATTCCCTTTGCTTTTAATGAATCAATTGTACGTTTCACAGTTCTGGAAGATTTGTTTATTGATAATGCAATTCTTTCCTGTGTTATTTGCGGATCGGTTTTTATGAGCTCCAGTATAACAGATTCGTCCAAAGTGACATCCAAAGTGACATTTTTTGAATTGTCGTGGCACTTTGGATCCTCTAAAGTGCCACTGATATGCAAATATCTGTTCTTTAACTCGTTCTCTTCTCCGAGCA
>JAZSDT010000077.1:0-4148 GCA_045531285.1 Eubacteriales bacterium | reverse complement strand
CTTCAAAATTTAGCTACGGGTTCACGGTGGTTCTTTTGGGTGTAAACCGAAAATGAAAGGTTAATATAATTTATTACCGTATCTCACGAGTCTTATGTCGTGCGAACACATCTCTTCGGTGTTATATCCTTTTTTATATACCAGGAAATTGCATTAAATCAACCTCGCCGTTTTTCATTGCAGGGTTATATTCAAAGGTTACGATAGGCGAGCATTGCCAGCGGTCGCTGACCGCTTTTTTATGATTAATTAATAAATTAACCTTAAATCTGACATCATTGCATTGCTTTCAGCAATACCTCCACTGCCCTTTTGAGCTGGTCCCATTCTATGTTGAGAGGTGGAAGAAGCCTTACTTTGTTTTTTGCCTTTATTGCAATAACACCGTTGTCACGGCATTCGGCAAGGACTTCGGCGACGTCTTTTTCGCACTCAATACCTATCATAAATCCGGCACCGCTAATGCTCTTGACTCCCTTTGCACCCGTAAAAGCATTGAATATATATTCACTCTTTTCACGAACCTGGGCAAGAAGCTTGTCGTCTATTCTTGAAAGAATCGAAATTGCACCTGCACACGCCACGGGATTACCTCCGAAGGTGGAGCCGTGGTCACCGGGCTTGAGGGTGTCCTTTACCTTCTCGCCAAGCATTGCAAGCCCAAGAGGAAGACCTCCGCCAATGCCCTTGGCAGTCGTAACAATATCAGGAGTAATTCCGTAATTCATATAATTGTACAGTGCGCCGCAACGTCCGTTACCTGTTTGAACCTCGTCAACGATAAGGAGTATATCCTCCTTGTCTGCTATCTCGACAAGTGCATCGACAAAGCTTTTTTCAAGAGGAAGGACTCCGCCCTCACCCTGTACAGTCTCAAACATTATTGCCGCCACCTTATTCTCGGAAACAAGTCTCCTCACGTCGTTGGCGTTGTTTGCTTCGGCATATACAAAGCCCTCTGTCAAAGGAAGGAAATCCTTGTGGAAGGTATCCTGTCCCGTTGCGGCAAGCATTGATATTGTTCTGCCGTGGAAGCTGTTTTTCAGGGTAATGACAACGTTATATTCCGCACCTTTTTTCTCGGCAGCGTATTTTCTTGCCACCTTTACTGCGGTCTCGTTTGCCTCGGCACCCGAGTTGGAGAAGAACACCTTCTTCATGCCAGTTCTTTCGCAAAGCATTTTTGCAAGCTTTGCACACGGCTCGGAGTAGAACAAATTTGAAGTGTGCTGAATCTTACCAAGCTGTTCGGTTACAGCTTTTATCCACTCGTCATCGGCAACGCCAAAGCCGTTTACGGCAATACCTGTGCCCAAATCGATATATTCTTTTCCGTTTTCATCAACTACCTTTGCGCCCTTGCCCGAAACCAAAGTGACGGGAAAACGTCCATAGGTGTTGGCTACGTATTCCTTATCTATTTCCTGAATGCTCATTTATCAGACCTCTTTTCAACTACCATTGTACCTGCGCCCTCGTCGGTAAGTGTTTCAATTAGTATGGAGTGGGGAATTCTTCCGTCCATTATAAACACCTTTTTAACGCCTCTCTTGATTGCCTCTATACAGCACTCAACCTTAGGAATCATACCTCCCGATATGATGCCGTCGTCAAACAGCTTCTTTGCGTCCTCAAGGTCTATTGCGGAAATAAGCGAAGAAGGGTCATCCTTATCGCGAAGTATACCGGCGATATCAGTCATTGCAATAAGACTCTCCGCCTCCATTGCACCTGCAATATAGGATGCGGCTGTATCGGCGTTGATGTTATAGACGTTGCCGTTTCTATCACAACCAACCGTTGAAACGACGGGAATGTATCCCTTTTCCAAAAGGTCCATGATAGGCTGAACGTCAACATTTGTAATTCTGCCAACGTATCCCAGGCGCTCATCCTTCATCTCGGCTTCTATCATTCTACCGTCAAGACCTGAGATACCCATAGCCTTACCGCCCTTTGATTCAAGGAGATTTACAAGTCCTTTATTTATCTTACCTGCCAACACCATAAGGGCTATTTCTGCCGTTTCCTTATCTGTGACTCTGAGACCGTCAACAAACTTTGTCTCCTTGCCAACCTTACTGAGCATATCCGTTATTTCGGGACCGCCGCCGTGCACAAGCACAACCTTAACACCGATAAGGTGCATAAGCACGATGTCCTCCATAACGTTCTGCTTCAGCTCTTCGTTTATCATAGCGTTTCCGCCGTATTTTACAACAAGTATTTTCCCGTTGTACTTCTGTATGTAAGGAAGCGCTTGAGTGAGCACCTCGGCTCTTTGGGCATTAGTAATATCAAGTGACATATTATATCTCCTTTTTGTTGTGTTATCGTACGGTGTGATTTTTGGGTGTAAACCGAAAAGGCAAGGGGGTATTATTTTATAAATCGAGCTTCAACAATAATTACTTTTTGTTAAACCGCATCTTTCCTTTGCCACATTTTTTACAATGTAAAAATCCTACGGATTTTATTCTATGCCTTTTCTTCGTCCCTCCCTCGCACTGCTGTACTTTTAAGTACGCGACGCCTTGATTCCTTAAAAATTTCGTGCAATACTTTGTCAACTGCAAACAGGTCTTCGTCAACTTACCAAAGTAAGTTTTCCTCCACCTGTTCTTGTTTCCTCGTCTTGCGCTAAATTTTGTCGGAATCGGGAGAAAATGTTTTTTGGCACAGTGTGATTTTTGGGTGTAAAGCGAAAAGGCAAGGTTTAATGTGAACTCACCGTTTTTGGGTGTATGCAAAACTGTCAGCGGATTACGTTCTGTAGTCGCCGTTTATCTTAACGTAGTCGTAAGTCAGGTCACAGCCCCACGCAACAGCGTTTGAGTTGCCTGAATTAAGGCTGACGAGTATTTCTATTTCTTTTTCGGTAAGAACCTTCTTTGCAAGCTCCTCTGAGAAGTCAATGCCTGCGCCGTCGCGGCACACCGCAACCTCACCTGCTGCGGAACGGAATTTTACGTCCACCTTGTTGACGTCCACGTCTGCACCGCTGTAGCCTATTGCACAAAGCACTCTGCCCCAGTTTGCATCGGCGCCGAACATTGCCGCCTTGGTAAGTGATGAGCAGATTATGCTCTTTGCCACTGTTTTTGCCGTTGCTTCGTCCTTAGCTCCGTCAACCTTACATTCAAGGAGCTTTGTTGCGCCCTCACCGTCGCCTGCTATCATTCTGCAAAGGTACACTGTAACCGAGTTGAGTGCCTTCATAAAGCTATCAAAGTCCTCTCCCTCTGCAACGATTTCCTTGTTACCTGCCATGCCGTTCGCCATAACGGTAACCATATCGTTGGTGGAAGTGTCTCCGTCAACGCTCACCATGTTAAAGGTGTTTGCTATATCGCTCTTCAACGCCTTTGACAGCATTTCGGGAGCTATCTTACAGTCTGTTGTGATAAATACAAGCATTGTTGCCATATTGGGATGAATCATTCCCGAGCCTTTGGCAATACCGCCTATTTTACATTCCACACCGCCGATATCAAAAGAAACGGCAATCTCCTTCTTCACGGTATCGGTAGTCATTATCGCCTCTGCTGCCAATGCGCTGTTATCGCCAAGACCTGCCACAAGCTCGGGCATTCCCTTGGCTACGGGAGTTACGTCAAGTCTCTGGCCAATAACGCCTGTTGATGCAACTACCACGTCCGCAGCATCGATTCCAAGCTCCGAGGCTGTTATCTGACACATTTTGGTGGCTATTTCAATGCCGTCTGCGTTACAGGTGTTTGCATTACCGCTGTTACAAACTGCCGCTCTTGCGTATCCGTTTGCTATGTTCTGCTTTGTAACCGTAATGGGCGCACCCTTTACAAGATTCGTTGTATATACTGCCGCCGTTGCCGCCGGTACTTCACTGACAATGAGCGCCAGATCTCTTTTTGTCTTTCCTGCTCTTATGCCGCAATGTATTCCGTTTGCTTTAAAGCCTTTTGCGGCACAAACGCCGCCTGTTATTGTTTTCATGTTGTTTCTCCTTTAGTTATGTTATCTCACGGTGGTTCTTTTGGGTGTAAACCAAAAATGAAAAGTTAATATGATTTATTACCGCATCTCACGAGTCTTATATCGTGCGAACACATCTCTTCGGTGTTATATCCTTTTTTATTGTTGAAAACCTTCGGTTTTCTTCCTTTTTT
>JAZSDT010000007.1:0-7848 GCA_045531285.1 Eubacteriales bacterium | reverse complement strand
AACTTTATTACACGTCAAGGAGATGGAAAAGTGAAAAGGATTTTACTGTTGATTGCATTACTGTGCTTTGCTTTGCTTGGATGTGCAAACGTTCCCGAGGCAACGCCGAATAACATCGAAACGGTAACCCCCGATGAGCCCGAGGTAGTAACTCCCAATGAGCCTGAGGTGGTAACTCCCGATGAGCCTGAGGTGGTAACTCCCAACGAGCCCGAGCTAGTAACCCCCAACGAGCCTGAGGTGGAAGAGCCCGAAGAAGACGTAATAATGCTCCCCGAAGCTGACGAGAATACAATAAAAATAATTTTAGGAATACCACAGGATTTTATTGATAAACCGTATAATGTTTGTACTGTTTCTGAATTTACAGCACCGGAAGATTTTAAGTGGGGACAGTTCCTTCCGTTTGTCTCGGTTACTCATTTTCATTCACAAGATTTGACATCACCGTATTATACGATTTTGTCACAAGACTGCAAAAAATTAGAGGACGGAAAGAGCTTGTATAAAAAAGTAAATGATAAGTATTTAATAGAATATGAAGGAGAAAGAACAGCTAAAGAAATAAATAGTTATGTAAGCGATGAATATCTTGATTTTTTGTATAAAAGCAGAGTAGTATATATTTCACAAGATGCATCGACCGTAGGACGTTTTCGGCTTATTCCAAATGAGGGCGCTTGGTGGACAGGAGATTGGGATGGAATTTATGATGTCATCAAAGAAGGCAATGTGGTTTACGACGAGTTTAGAGACACCTATGACTCTTCCAGCTTAGAAACCGGATCATCTCCTCTTATAGAAAGTAGTGCTTTGTCCAAATATTACGGCTACAAAGACGAATACGTTTCTTTTGACGGAACAAATGTAGGCTTTTTGACTATGAACAATACCGTTTTGGCGTTTAAACAAGGTACATTTCTGGATTCGAGCGATGAAACAGCAAGCTTTGAAGATAAGTTTGGCATACATAATGCTTCTGATATTTACGAATATGTTTATTATTATTACGATATAGACGGAAGCAAATTAATGTATACAATAGATACTGTAAGCAATGTAGTACTAACCTTAGGAAATGGTTGTACAGAACATTATACTATGAGCTTCGGCTATGCTTACGGAAACAAGTTTTCTGTAAGTGTTAGCAAGATTTTATATGATATCGAACATAATGCAGTAGAGGGCACGCAAAGTTCTTACTTGTATGATCTCGATACACGTGAATATGAGTATGTGGGGGATTTCCTTTATGGTGAAACTTTTTCACCCGACGGTAAATATTTATTGTTTAGTTCGCCATATGAACCGGTACTTCTTGATGATGACAATGATCCTAATTTTGTACTTCCTAAAGGCTGTTATGTAAGAAATTTGGAAGATGGCAAAACAATGTTTTTTGAATGTGACGATGATTTTAGAAATATTGTTTATTGTATAAACTGGGTAGACAAAGATAAATTATATGAATTGATACACTAACAGCAACAAAAGACAGAAGCCGTGGCTTCTGTCTTTTGTTGTATGGCTGTTTGAACTAGTTGCAAAACTTACATTTTTCTTCGCAAGTATGATTTATCGGATAAAACACTCCGTTGTTACATATAGAGTTTTCATCGCATTGGTAGGCTTTATTTTTTTCATCATATGTTCTGTTTATAATGTATTTAACTGTAACATCTTGTAGCATTCCGCTTGATGAGTACACTATATCACACCTCGAGCATGACATACAATGACATTACCCTGACATCTTTTTGAAAAAACTTATATTTTTTACCTCTCTTTTTCTGTTGACAAAAATGTCCTTCTATTATATAATAATATGAAATGGTTAAAATTTAACAATTTAAGCTGAGCAGAAGATTTTAAAAGCTTCCAGGAGAGAAAAAATGAAAGTAAAGAAGGCAGTTATACCGGCAGCCGGACTTGGTACAAGAATGCTCCCTGCGGCAAAAGCAGTGCCAAAGGAAATGATGCCCATAGTTGACAAGCCTGCAATGCACTATCAGATAGAAGAAGCAGTTGCATCGGGTATCAGCGATATACTCATCATTACAAACAGAGGCAAGGAGTCCATGGAGGACTACTTTGACTTCTCCCCCGAATACGAAAGACACCTTGAACAAAAGGGTAAAATACAGGAGCTTGAAGCTCTGCGCTCCATTGCAACGATGGCAAGGATCACCTTCGTAAGACAAAAGGAGGCAAAGGGGCTTGGTCATGCAGTGCTTTGCGCAAAGGAGTTTGTAGGGAACGAGCCTTTTGCAATACTCTACGGTGATGACCTGATAGAAGCCGACAAGCCCACAACAAAGGAGCTTATTGAAATATACCAAAAATACGGCAAGGGTACGGTGGGAGTAAGCAAGGTAAGTCCCGAGGTGATACACAAGTACTGTTCACTCAAGGTAGAGCCTGCCGAGGACAGAGTATTTTACTGCTCAGATATGATAGAAAAGCCCTCGCCCGACAAGGTAATGTCATATTATTCCATTCTTGGCAGAGTAGTTATGCCGCCCGAAATATTTCAGATCCTTGAAAAATTGACCCCGGGCTACGGCGGTGAAATACAGCTTACCGATGCCATGAGTATACTGGCAAGAGAAAAGGGAGTTATGGCATACGAATTCCCGGGCACACATCACGATATGGGTTCAAAGCTTGGACTTCTTAAGGCGAACGTCACCTACGGATTAAAGCACGACGAAATCGGCGAAGAGTTTAAAGAATGGCTGAAAAGCCTTATAAACGAGAGGTTATTATGAGTACAATCCGTCCTGACAAAGAAAATTACTACCTTGACATTGCTCAAACAGTAGCAAAGAGAGGAACGTGCATCAGACGTGTATTTGGTGCAATCATCGTAAAAAACGATTCCATTGTTTCAACAGGTTATGCAGGAGCACCCAGAGGCAGAAAAAACTGCTGTGATATGCAGTTCTGCATGAGAGAAAAGCTGAATATTCCCAGAGGCGAACGCTATGAGCTCTGCCGTTCGGTACACGCCGAGCAGAATGCGATAATAGCGGCAAGCCGTGAGGAGATGCTGGGCTCAACGCTGTACCTTGCCTGTATCGATTACAAAACAGGCGAGCTGGCAGAGGGTACAAGCCCTTGTCAGCTTTGCCGACGCATGATAATAAATGCGGGAATCGAAAAGGTTGTAGTAAGAGATACAGCCTCCGAATACAGAGTTATCAACGTAGAGGATTGGATAGAAAACGACGATTCTCTCACAGGGCAGATGGGTTATTGATGATACTGCCCCTTGATATGCGGCATCTGAGTCAGGTTGCCGAAATTGAACGGCTTTGCTTTTCGGAGCCTTGGAGTGAAAAGGCACTGGAAGAATCCCTGAAATCACAGTTCTCGCACTTTTTCGTATACGAAGAAGCACACAAGGTATTGGGATACATGGGGCTTTATGCGGTTGCAGGCGAAGGCAGTGTCACCAACGTAGCAACACATCCCGACCACAGAAAAAAAGGTGTGGGAAGGGCTCTTGTGGAAAATGCACTTGCCCTTGGAAAAGAGCTGGGACTGGAATACATAACGCTTGAAGTAAGAGAATCCAATATCGGTGCACAAAAGCTGTATGAAAAATGCGGCTTTGCAAACGTGGGAATACGGCGTAATTTCTATTCCTCGCCCAAGGAAAATGCAATAATAATGAATTACTTCTTTAATAGCACGGAAACTGATTTATAGGAATATCTTGGGAGATAACAAATTGAAGATACTGGCAATAGAGTCCTCCTGCGACGAAACGTCGGCGGCAGTGGTAGAGGACGGCAGGAAGATACTTTCCTGTAAAATACTTTCACAAATAGAAATGCACAAGCGCTTTGGCGGAGTTGTGCCCGAAATAGCATCAAGAGCTCACATTGAGGCAGTTGCTCCTCTTACGGATTCGGCACTTGAGGAAGCAGGGCTTACCCTTCAAGAAGTGGACGCAATAGCAGTGACCTACAGTCCCGGACTGGTGGGCGCGCTACTGGTGGGCGTAAACTTCGCAAAATCACTTGCCTATTCGGCGCACAAGCCCTTAATTGCCGTGAACCACATAAGAGGTCACGTTGCGGCAAATTATCTGGCACATCCCGACCTTAAGCCTCCGTTTTTGGCGCTGGTTATATCGGGAGGTCACACATCGCTGATGAAGGTCAGCTCGTACACAGAATACGAGACAGTAGGTATCACACGTGACGATGCCGCGGGAGAGGCGTTTGACAAGGCGGCAAGAGTAATGGGCATAGGCTATCCCGGCGGTGCGGAAATGGATGCGCTTGCAAAAATAGGCAACCCAAAGGCTATTGACTTTCCAAGAGCCGTTGTAAAGGATGCGCCCTATGATTTCTCATATTCAGGGCTGAAAACGGCAGTAGTTAACTATTTGCACAATGCCGAGCAAAAGGGCATTGAAATAAGCAAAGAGGACGTGGCGGCATCATTTTCGGCGGCGGTTTGCGATACCGTGGAAAACAGACTCTCTCACGCCATAGACGACTTTAAGCTGCCTACCCTTGTGCTGGCAGGCGGTGTCAGTGCAAATTCCCACATCAGAGAATGCGTACAGAAGCTGTGCGACAGAAAAAACGTCAAGGTCTATATGCCTCCCCTGTCCCTTTGCGGAGACAACGGAGCTATGATTGCAGCCCAGGCATACTACGAAGCGTTAGACGAAAACTTCGCAAATATCACACTGAACGCAGTGCCTGTAAACAACAAATTCGTAAATTAAATATGCATAAATAAACAGCAAACTTTTTCCACAGCCTGTGGAAAACTTTGTTGAAAAACTCTCGAAATAGCGGCTTTTTTAGTTTTTCGACAGGATTTTCTGTGGAAAAACCTGTGGATAATGTGTAAAACTTTGCATTTTTCCTCATTTATGTCAAGTGGAATATCACGAAATTTCATAATCCCACTTATTGACTCATTGCCAAAAAGTGTGATTTTTCAAAAATTTGGAAGGTACTATATGAAAAACGATAAAAAAATATCCACCCCCGTCCTGAGACGTCTGCCAAAGTATTACAGACATCTTGAGGAGCTTTCAAGAGCGGGTGTGGAGAAGATCTCATCAAAGGAGCTGTCGAAGCTGATAAATGTGACAGCCTCCCAGATAAGACAGGATTTAAATTGCTTTGGAGGATTCGGACAGCAGGGCTACGGCTACAACGTAGCGGGACTGAGAGACAGCCTTGCAGAGATTTTGGGAGTAACAAAACGCTATGCCGCAATTATAATCGGTGTAGGACATCTTGGACAGGCGCTTGCCAATCACAATACCCTGTCACGCTCGGGAGTGGACCTTGCGGGGCTCTTTGATATCAGCCCGGACGTAGTGGGAAGCGAGGTTGCGGGACACACTGTTCTCAGCATCTCACAGGCAAACCGCTTCTGCAGCGAAAATCACGTGGACATTGCCATACTTACTCTCCCAAAAAGTGAAGCCTCCGCCGTGGCAAATATGCTGGCAGAGGCAGGAGTTAAGGGCTTCTGGAATTTTGCTAACACCGAGTTGAGAGTATCGGACAAAAGTGTAAGCATCGAAAACGTATATATGGGCGACAGCCTTATGAAGCTGTGCTATGACGTTTCGGCTCAGGATTTGTGATAAATGCTTTTGATAGCACGCTCTACAGCATCCTTTGAGTTGCCCCAAGGCTCGCTGTCGTACCTGTAGTCGAATTTTTTACAGAACCAGGACACGTCGTCACGCAACGTTTGAAGATACTCGTTCTCAATAGCCGAAGCGGCGGCGTAGAAATCGCCCCTCTTTTTCTTTGACACGAAGGTTGCGGCTGTCTTTATCATTCTGGCATAGTGGTGTACACAGAAGTAGGGTGTCTTTTCAAACTTGCGTCTGAATTCCTCTTCCGTCTCCCACATTATGCAAGCACATTCTATCATTTTGGAAAAATTGTTTTCAATTCTGTCACATACGTAACAGGTATTTGAATGGGTTGACAGGTAATCGTTTGCCGAGGTAAGCTTGTCCTTGAACAGACCTCCCCCGCTGACACCCTTTATCAACTCATCAAGGTGGCTCTCCATCATAAGAGCCAGTCCGAGACGATTCTTCATGGTGAACATCTTTTCGTAGTGCTCACGGCAAAAGCCCTTCTTGTTTGTTTCTATTCGGATATCGGGCTCCATCATTGATGCGCCGAGAATTATGTCAAGCTCGTTTGCTTCGAGCGTATCGTACATCCTGCAAAAAGGACAGCCGTCCTGTATATTGAAAGCGTCATTGACAGGTATTGTATAAATTTTTTCCATAATTATAACTTTCCTTTCAATCAATTTTAATAATCTTATCACATTTCTTTTATATAATCAATAAAATTATTATGAATAATCAAATTTTAACAAGAAAAATCTCAATACCGCCATTGGACACCTTCTCCCCCGTTAAGACTTTTGACTGCGGACAATGCTTCCGATTTGACGAAAAAGACGGATTTATAGAGGGCGTTGTAAGGGGTGCGGTAGTAAAAATAAGGGCAGAGGATACCTGTGGATACATTGAGTACCTCACCAGTGGAGACGAGTCAATCGACCTTTTCTTTGACCCTGTAAATTCCTATTACGATATGCATGACTGCTTCATTTCCGCCTTTTCGGGCAAGGGCAGACAGGCACTGGAGGATGCGACGGCACAGGGCTTTGGAATAAGAATACTCAAACAGGATTTTACCGAAGCGCTGATCTCCTTCATTATTTCGCAAAACAACAATATACCACGAATAAAGAAAAACGTTCAAACCATCTCCCAACGGTTCGGTCAGCCCTTTACGGTTGACAACGTGACCTATTACGCCTTCCCTACCGCCGAGGCTCTGCTTGATGCAGGCGAAACGGGGCTGGGAGAATGCAAACTGGGATTCAGGGTAAAATACATACTTGATGCTGCAAAACGTCTGTCTACAGGCGAAATATCCGAAGAGGAGTTGCTGAGTCTTGACAGTGCCTCGGCATCCGAAAAGCTCCAGACCATAAACGGAGTGGGTCCGAAGGTCGCCGCCTGTGCCCTTCTGTACGGTCTCGGCAGACTGGAAACCGTCCCCGTTGACGTATGGATGAAAAAGGTTTTTGCCAAATACTTTGATTCAACACCCGACCTTGGAATATGGGGCGGCGTAGCACAGCAATATCTGTTCTACAACGAAAGATATCTGCAAGCATAAACGCATTTGAAACTTTTCATTTTCGGTTTATACCCAAAAGAACCACAGTGAACCTGTAACTAATTTTGAAGGATTTTTTCGCAAGACGACGCACGAGCGAGCGAACCGAGGAAGCTTTACTCTCTGTAAAGCGACGAGAGCGAGTCGAGAGAGTGCTAAGTATTGCGGAAAAATACAAAAAAATTCAAAAGGTGGGAGTTTTGGAGGGTAAATCGTTCATCCCGAAGCCGTCGCCGTACTGGTGTACGGCAGTGCGAGGGAGGGACGAAGGAAATGAAATTTTCAAAAAAGGAAGAAAGCCGAAGGTTTTCAACAATAAAAAAGCGGTCAGCGACCGCTGGCAATGCTCGCCTATCGTAACCTTTGAATATAACCCTGCAATGAAAAACGGCGAGGTTGATTTAATACAATTTCCTGGTATATAAAAAAAGATATAACACCGAAGTGATGTGTTCGCACGACATAAGACTCGTGAGATATGGTAATAAATCATATTAACCTTTCATTTTCGGTTTACACCCCCAAATTACGTCTTTTGCCGGAAACCCCGATAGGTGGGAGTTTTGGAGGGTAAATCGTTCATCCCGAAGCCGTCGCCGTACTGGTGTACGGCAGTGCGAGGGAGGGACGAAGAAAATGAAATTTTCAAAAA
>JAZSDT010000069.1:0-2132 GCA_045531285.1 Eubacteriales bacterium | reverse complement strand
TCCCCATAGGCAATGACACTGCTCATTATTAACAAAAGCCGCCTGATGCCTACAGGTGCGAAAGCATCCCATCTCGGGAGGCTTTTTTCACATCCCCGACAAACTTTTTTCACAGGCTTGACAAAACTTTTTCACACCTGTGATAATTTTTTTTCACTTTAATAAAAAAACTCTATCTTTGTATTGCCCAATAATGAATTTATTTTACATGACTCCCTTTGTAAGGCGTAATCCGTAAAATCGGGTTTTGGTTTGAATTCCCCAATGGGCGCGCCTTTCAAAGGGAGTCGCCAATTATATTACCATGGAGGCGATAATTGTTGCTTTAATAGTTCTTTTGGTCTTATTCCTAATTTATAGGGGGTTCGTCTCTATTGAAGAAAATGCGAAGCCTAAAAGTGCCCCCTCTTACAGAACAAGTAGTAGCATAAAGACAACGCCCAAGCCCAACCCCAAACCACTCCCTCGCTATAACTTTGATGAGGATTTTGAGTGTATATATCATGACGATGAGGAAGGTACATATTTTAAGTGCCACGTCAAAGGTTTGTCTTACCGTTCAAAAGAGGAAATACATAGAGCCAGTATGCTGGCATTTAATGAACCGTTGAGATTGGAGTCTGAACCTTCAAATCCTGTTGACCCTAACGCTATTGTAGTGAAAACAGAAGACAATTATGCAATCGGTTATCTTCCGAAGGAATATGCAAAAGTTCTGCGTCAACATATGGATTCATTTGTCGATTGCTATGTAGATTATAATTTAGATGGCCCTAATGCCCCATTTGTCCAAGTTAGAGCTTTTTTTAATGTTGAAACAGAAATCTCTTACTCAAATTTAGTTCGGAGTCGTAAAAAAGAAGAAGAGTATAAAGCTAAGTATGAATGTTTCAATGATTACAGGCTGTCTCCAAAAGCATACATAAAACAGTGGGAGCAATATCTTATAGAGAACCCTGACGATTTCTATATAAAGTTCCGCTACGTTGATGCCTTGAAACATGTAGACGAATATTTCAAAGCAGAAGAATATCTCGATAATTTATTGTCAGAATACAACTTATCTGAAAGTATCTTTTTCAAGGATGAAGTCGACTCTATAAAAAGAGTTACGGAGCGAATAAGGCAAGCCAAGCAATATGAAGATATGGTGCTCAAACATGCATTGGGAAAGAAACTGATGGAAAAGGGACACTATGAAGACGCGATAGAAACACTCAGGGAATGCCTCCCATTAAAGCAGCAACTCATTCCGAGATATATCTGTAAGTGTTATGTTAAGCTCGGTATGCAAGAAGAACTCTATGATTTCGTGCTCGATATATTGAAAGAGGATTGGATAACTGTAAATAATAGGGTGTTACTCGAAAAATATATCCAATAAATTTTGTGGTTACAAAAAATATCCCCACCTTTGTACTGCCAAATAAACATTTTGATAAGTAAGTAGTAGCCGCCGACGCTGATGCGTCCACTACGAATGAAGGTGGATTTTTTTATGTCCATACTTAGCAGATAGCCCGTGATGGGTGATTCTGGTTGCACGAAATAGACGGCTGCTTTTCCGGAACTTTAAGCGTACTGCGGTACTTACTTGATGTTTGTTTGGCGACAACGGAAATGGCAGCCGTTTTTCTGCCTATAACGCCAAACAAACGTCAAGTATGGACAGAAGTCTAAAAATCGTGACCGGCTATCGACTGCCGGCACTGGAGGAGCAGAGACGCTCCATCCGTCTGAAGCAGAGCGCCCGCGAGGCCCTGCAAGTTATCAACCGCGCCATCGGTGAGGAGTTCACCGCCAGGGAGTGGGCATTTACGCTCACGCTGTGTGTGCTGTTCGTCTCCCTCTGCTCAACGTCGCCCCTGTTTATCGCTGCCTCACTGGTGGCCACGGCGGTGCAGCTGCGCTCTATCAGGAAAGGAGGTGAGGCATGAAACCCAAGGCGTTTTCCCATATCTACAGCATTGTGGAGGATAATCTGGAGGATAGTGTCGTGGAGATTACGACCGAGGATCCTGACTGCAAGGCGAATTGTGGGGTTCAGATTCCGTTTTACCTCTTGGAGGATTTACATCGCTATCTGGGTGAGCGGATAGAGTATTTGCGTAACCATAACCTGTTGCCCCATG
>JAZSDT010000153.1:0-16992 GCA_045531285.1 Eubacteriales bacterium | reverse complement strand
ACAAAATAATTAAGCCAATTGGAAAACAGAAGATTAGCGTGAGCACGCCACTTGACAATAGGGTCAAGCGTATCGTCGTCATATGGGAAATAATTTTCGGGCACCTTAATGGGAAGCCCTGCATTTTTATCCCTGAGATACTCTGTTTTAAGTGTGTTCTGGTCATATTCTGAATGACCTGTAACAAATATCTGACGTCCGCCCTCTGTCATACAGCAATGAAGTCCCGCCTTGTCGGAAAGTGTAAGTATCTTCAATTCGGGCACACGGCGTACGTCCTCCACGTCAACGGTGGTATGTCTTGAATGAGGCACGTAGAAAACGTCGTCAACGCCCCTGAAAAGAATGGAATTCTTATGCACTACCTTATGAGGAAATACGCCGAACATCTTTTCCGGAAGGGGCTTCTTTTCTATGCCGAAATGATAGTACAAGCCCGCCTGTGCTCCCCAGCAAATATGGAACGTGCTGGTAACGTGAGTCTTCGACCACTCCATTATCTCGCAAAGCTCCTGCCAGTACTTGACTTCCTCGAATTTCATAAGCTCAACGGGTGCACCTGTAATTATCATACCGTCATACTTCTTGTGCTTTATCTCGTCAAAAACCTTGTAAAAGGCAAGAAGGTGGTCCGAGGGGGTATGTGTCGCCTTGTGGGTCGCTGTCTGCAAAAACTCCAGCTCTACCTGTAAGGGCGTGTTGCCCAGCAATCTGGCAAATTGAGTCTCGGTAACTATCTTCGTGGGCATCAGATTAAGTAAAAGTATCTGCAAAGGACGAATATCCTGTGTCAAAGCCCGTGTCTCTGTCATAACAAATATATTTTCATCAATGAGCGTCTGAGTTGCAGGCAAAGAGTTGGGTATTCTGATGGGCATTATTAAACACCCACCTTTTCAAGCGCCTGAGCAAGATCGGCAATAAGGTCGTCTGCGTTTTCGATACCTACCGACAGTCTTACAAGGTCGGGAGATACGCCAGCCGCTTCAAGCTCTGCATCGTTCATCTGACGGTGTGTAGCCGACGCGGGATGCAAGCAACAGGTCTTAGCGTCTGCAACGTGTGTTTCAATAGATGCCAGCTTAAGATTCTTCATAAAGAGCTCTGCCGCCTTTCTTCCGCCCTTTACGCCGAAGCTGACAACTCCGCAAGAGCCGAGAGGAAGATACTTCTGAGCCAGAGCATAGTCTCTGTCAGAGGGCAAACCGCTGTATTTTACCCAAGTAACGTTGGGGTTCTTTTCAAGGAATTCCGCTACCTTCTGTGCATTGTAGCAATGACGCTCCATTCTTACGTGGAGACTCTCGATACCCAGGTTGAGAAGGTATGCGTTCTGAGGGGATTGGATAGAGCCGAAGTCACGCATGAGCTGTGCTGTAGCCTTGGTGATAAATGCGCCTGCAAGACCGAATCTCTCGGTATAGGTTACTCCGTGATAGCTGTCGTCAGGAGTGCAAAGTCCGGGGAACTTATCGGGATACTTTGTCCAATCGAACTTACCGCTGTCAATAATACAGCCTCCTACACCCGAACCGTGACCGTCAAGGTACTTTGTGGTTGAATGAGTTACAATGTCTGCACCGAACTCAAAGGGACGGCAAAGGAAGGGAGTTGCAAAGGTGTTATCGATAATAAGGGGCACGCCGTGAGCGTGAGCCGCATTTGCAAAACGCTCGATGTCAAGAACGACCAGAGCGGGATTTGCAATAGTTTCGCCGAATACCGCCTTTGTGTTGGGACGGAACGCCGCCTCAAGCTCTTCGTCTGTACAATAGGGTGAAACGAAGGTAAACTCGATTCCCATTCTCTTCATTGTAACCGAGAAGAGATTGAAGGTGCCGCCGTAAATTGTAGAAGCAGCTACAACGTGGTCTCCGCAGGATGCAATATTGAAAATAGAATAGAAGTTAGCCGCCTGACCCGATGACGTAAGCATACCTGCCGTTCCGCCTTCAAGGGCAGCAATCTTGGCTGCAACGTAATCGTTGGTGGGGTTCTGCAATCTTGTATAGAAATATCCGCTGGCTTCAAGGTCGAAAAGCTTGCCCATATCCTCGCTGGTGTCGTACTTGAAGGTAGTGCTTTGGATAATGGGTATCTGTCTGGGCTCACCGTTGCCGGGAACGTAGCCCGACTGTATGCATTTGGTTTCAATTTTGTAGTTTTCCATTTTTATATCCTCCGAAAGTAAATTTTAAAAGAAAAAGGCAGAGACTCCCTCTGCCGTCATATACAATAAGCTCAAGCCCCGAAGGGCATAGAGAGGGCAGAAAGAAAATCACGTAAATCACACATTCGCATCATTTTGCTTCTCCTCCCATAATTGTTTATTGAATTGTAGCACAAAAAGACAAGGTTGTCAAGGGGATGTTTAACATCCCCTTTTTTATTACGGTGAGCAAAGATGTCATTGTATGTCATGCAATGTCAGTATAAAATAGAATCATAAAGGAGTGACGAAAATGACAGGCGGATTTGTAAAAATAGAGAGAAGCATAATAAACTGGGAGTGGTACACCGACATAAAGACCTTCAAGCTGTTTATCCACTTACTTCTGAAGGCGAATTTCGTTGATGCAGCCTTCTGCGGAATAACGGTAAGCCGAGGACAGCTGGTAAGCAGTATAAGCTCTTTGGCATCTGAAACGGGGTTGTCAAATCAGGAGGTGCGAACGGCAATACAGCATTTGAAGAATTCGGGTGAGCTAACAAGCCAGCCACAAGGTAAATACACCTTATTTACAGTGATAAATTATGAATCTTATCAAACGGACAACAAGGAACCAACAGAGTTTCAACAAGGCTTCAACATAGAATCAACAAGCCATCAACAACAATATAAGAATAACAAGAATAACAAGAATGACAAGAATGACAAGAATAGTGAGTGTGAGCGCGCCACGTACGGTACATACCATAACGTCTATTTGAGCCATGAAGAATACTCGGCGCTGAAAAGGGACTACAGCGACTTCGAGGAAAAAATAGACAGACTTTCCAAGTACATGGCGGATACAAGAAGGACATACGCCTCACACTATGACACCATAGTCAAGTGGGCGCTAAAGGATGCGCCAAAAAAAGAGCCCCAAAAGCAAGACAGCGATTGGGACCCTGAAGAGTTTTTCAGAATAGCCGTGGAACGCTCCATGAGGGATCTGAAACGATCATAACCTCTCGTATCTTTCCACGATGTCTCTTGCAACAAACACACCTGATGCCGAGGCGTGTGACAGAGAATGAGTTACACCCGAGCAATCTCCGATAACGTAGAGTCCGGGATACTTTGTTTCCAGGTGTCGATTTATCTCCACCTCCATGTTGTAGAACTTGACCTCAACGCCGTAAAGCAGGGTATCATCGTTTGCCGTACCCGGTGCTATCTTGTCAAGGGCGTATATCATCTCAATGATTCCGTCAAGTATTCTCTTGGGCATAACAAGGCTCAAATCACCCGGAGTTGCCATAAGAGTGGGGGTGATGAAGGCTTCCTCGATTCTGCTGACAGTCGAACGCTGACCGCGTATCAGGTCACCGAATCGCTGAACTATAACGCCTCCTCCAAGCATATTCGAGAGCTTTACGATACTCTCGCCGTAGCCGTTGGAATCTTTGAAGGGCTCCGAGAAATGCTTGCTGACCAAAAGTGCAAAATTGGTGTTCTCGGTCTGCATTGCAGGGTCCTCGTAGCTGTGTCCGTTTACAGTTACAATGCCGTTGGTGTTCTCGTTTACCACGGCGCCCTTGGGGTTCATACAGAAGGTGCGTACCAAGTCCTGAAACTTTTCGGTACGGTAGACTATCTTGCTTTCGTAAAGAGCGTCGGTAATGTGAGAGAATACCTCGGCGGGAAGCTCTACTCTGACACCTATGTCAACTCGGTTGGACTTTGTGGGAATGTCAAGCTCACGGCAGACCTCCTCCATCCACTTGCTTCCGCTTCGTCCTGCGGAAATGATGCATTCCTTGGAGGTGTATTCGCCATGGGCTGTTACCACACTGTAGCCCTCGTCCAGCTTTTTCACCTTCTCAACGGGAGTGTTGAAGAAAAAGTCCATCTTGCTCTCAAGCTCGGCGTAAACGTTACCTAACACCTTGTAGTTTATGTCCGTGCCGAGATGGCGCACAGATGCGTCCAGAAGGTGCAGACCGTTTTGCACACATATTTTCTTGAACTCGGAATTGGCTGTGGAATAAAGCTTTGTTCCCTCTCCGCCGTGGGAAAGGTTTATGCCGTCAACGTAGCGCATAAGCTCCAGCGCTTCGTTCTTGCCAATGTACTCGTGCAAAGTTCCGCCAAACTGGTTTGTTATATTATATTTTCCGTCGGAGAAGGCTCCCGCTCCGCCAAAGCCGTTCATTATTGCACAGCTTTTACATCCGATACAGGTCTTTATCTTCTTGCCGTCTATGGGGCATTTTCTCTTCTCAAGTGGGTTACCCGACTCAAAGATGCCTATTTTCAAATTGGGGTTGAGCTTTATTAACTCGTATGCGGAAAAGATACCGCCCGGTCCTGCTCCGATTATTATAACGTCAAATTTCATTCATTTCACCTCCCTTACATTTTAGCACATATATTATTTCTTTGCAAGGTTTATTGACAAAATTTTAAAATGATGATACAGTATATACATTAATACGATTTGGAGGATAAAATATGGTTTCTGAAAAAATGAAAATGCTTGGCTCTAACCGTTCGGTTATAAGAGAGCTGTTTGAATACGGAAAAAAGAGAGCGGCTGAGGTTGGCGCAGAAAACGTCTATGACTTTTCCCTTGGCAATCCCAGTGTACCCGCACCCAAGAGTGTGGAGGATGCAATAAAGGAGCTAATAGCCACAACCGAGCCCACTGCCCTTCACGGCTACACCTCGGCTCAGGGTGATGCAGGTGTGCGCGATACAATTGCAAAAAAACTTGTATCTCGCTTTAACTTGCCTGTAAAGGCTGACCTTATCTATATGACCTGCGGTGCTGCGGCATCTCTTTGCATTTCTCTCAAGGCACTTGCCTGTGAGGGCGATGAGTTTATTACCTTTACTCCCTTTTTCCCCGAGTACAGAGTATTTGTGGAGGCTACAGGCTCAAAGCTGGTGGCAGTTAAGTCGGTGGAAGGCACCTTCCAGGTAGACGAGGAAGCCTTTGAAAAGGCTGTAACGCCCAACACAAAGGGTATTATTGTCAACACCCCCAACAACCCCTCGGGTGTCGTGCTCAATCAAGAGAGTATAAATGCTATTGTCAAGGTGCTTGAAAAGAAGCAGAAGGAATACGGTCATCCTATATTTATAATAACAGACGAGCCCTACCGTGAACTTGTTTATTCGGGCAAGCCCGATTCTCCCTTTATGAGACTTTACGACAACACGTTGCTTTGCTATTCCTACTCAAAGTCGCTGTCTCTTCCCGGTGAGCGTATAGGCTACATCGCAGTATCCGACAAGATGGCTGACAAGTCGGACGTATATGCCGCCGTATGCGGTGCAGGCAGAGCTCTTGGCTACGTGTGTGCACCCTCTATGATGCAAAAGGTTGCGGCAAAGTGCGACGGCGAAACAGCCGATGTATCAGTGTACAAAAAGAACCGTGACCTCCTTTACAATGCTCTTACAAAAATGGGATATTCCTGTGTTTATCCCGACGGTGCTTTCTATCTCTTCGTAAAGACCCCCACTGCCTCGGCAGGTGATTTTTCCCAGCGTGCAAAGGCGTATAATCTGCTTATCGTACCTGCGGACTCCTTTGGCGTTGAGGGCTACGTAAGACTTTCTTACTGTGTGTCAACCGATATGATAGAACGCTCACTGCCTAAGTTTGAAGAGCTTATTGCCGAATATAAATAGTTT
The DNA here is from genome assembly GCA_045531285.1 of Eubacteriales bacterium. Lineage (GTDB taxonomy): Bacteria > Bacillota > Clostridia > Oscillospirales > SIG627 > RGIG6353. The sequence goes on along the minus strand of JAZSDT010000153.1, from coordinate 11,144 downwards.
TTATTGCACCTGATACGCAATTTGTGTTTTTTACGAGGGAATGCTTTTTAGCAAAAAGCACTCCCTCGCGCTCCTTCGAAAAGCAATTTTAATGGCTTATTAAGGAGTTTTGTTACATAGTCAGCGTAAGGATGGTGAAAATTGCCCTCGGAGGTTCTCCGTTTTTTCAGGGGGAGGGTGCTTTTGAAGTCAAAAGCACCCTCCCCCTTGTACCCTCTCCCGAAAAACTTTTTTGTGGAAATTATCATTTTATCGAATTTTTTCGAAACCAACCTTACAGTTCATCATTATTTATTTTTAATGCTTCTATAATAAAAGTTACAGCAAAACCAATCCCGTTAAAAAAGCACTCTTTATCTGACAAATATTGATATTGACTTTTTAATTCCAAATATTCTTTGTTCCTAATTCAGAGTATTAATAAACTCTAAATACTTTTCTGTTGAATCATTATGAAAACGTTTCTTTTCTCCTTTTAACCTTTCCGATCTTTCAACTTGATAATTAACCCATAAATCCTCTAGCATATTTTTCATGCAATACCTCCTTTTATAATTCTAATTTGGAATTACTTTTATTATAATTCTGTTACGGAATTTTGTCAAGCTTTTTTTGTGTTATACTTCTAAAGAAGAAGTATAAATTCAGGAGCGATAATATGAAAATAAGGAAAAAAGATTACGGTAACAGTAACCTCATAGGAAAGAACGTTGAAAAGCTTCGTTTGGAAAAGGGGATAAAACAAAAAGACTTTATTTATCAAATGCAAGCCTCGGGATTAGACATCAATCCTACAAGTTATTCAAAGCTTGAAGGACAACTTCGGCTCGCAACTGATAAAGAAGTGTTTATAATAGCAAAAATATTAAACGTGTCCACAGATAAGCTCTTTGAATCCGTGGAGTAGACCAACTCCGATTCCTTGGGTGTTTTGCTTTGTTCGGATGTCGTCAGCATAAGGATGGTAAAAATTGCCCTCGGAGGCTCTCCGTTTTTTCAGAGGTAGGATGCTTTTGAAGTCAAAAGCACCCCTTTCCAACAATAAAAAAGCGGCTAGCAGCCGCTGGCAATGCTCGCCTATCGTAACCTTTGAGTATACTCCAACAAGGTAAAACGGCGAGGTTAATTTAATGCAATTTCCTAGCATATAAAAAAGCGGTCAGCGACCGCTGGCAATGCTCGCCTATCCAAAGCTTTGCATATGTTCAAAAAAGCGAAACGGCGAGGTTAATTTAATGCAATTTCCTAGCATATAAAAACTCCGATTTTTAACACATCTGTTAAAAATCGGAGTTCGTTTTGTTTATAATAAACAAATAATACTAGCCTACAAACTTATTAAGCATTTCTATCTTCTTGTTACTTGTTTCGCTGCGAAGCTCCATTTGTGCTACTGTGCGTGCGCTTCTCGTCTTTGATTCACCGTAGTGATACTTGTATTCTCCGCCGGAGGTCTCACGGTAAACCACGAAGGGTCTGAAGGTGTAGTTTTTTGTATAATTCGTTACGTTTTCCAAGGTGTAAACAAAGAGAAGCTCGTTATTTGTCTCCGAGAAGGTCTCGTCGAAAATCACTTCGGTAACGCCTGCAGTGGCAACGGTCAGCTCGCCTCTGAGACTGCTGTTATCTATTATGAGCATACCGAACTTCATATCGGCATTACTTGAATAAGCGAAATTTCCGCCCTCAAAGGCTCTGAAGAAGCACTCGTCCTTTGAAACGGTCGTACCGAATCTGAGTGCGGGAGCATTGTTTATTCTGAGCGATGCACCTATATTGCTGACCTCGGGAATAGAAGCCTCGGTAGTAAAGGTGTTATTGGCAATTTTCTCGGAAACTCTGTCTATAAAAATGCCGTCCTTATCGTAAAGGGCAATCTTGGAAAAGCTGACAGACTGCTGTGAGCCCGACACTGTAGAAACCTTGAACGAGAAGGTAATATCAATATCTCTGTACAAAATGGGATTCTCGCCGCTTTCGTCACTGACGGTAAAGGAGAGCTTGTTATTGGCGTTGATTGCTCTGCTTATCACCCAGCCGTCAGGAAGTCCTATCATTCTGACGTCGTTGTTGAACACAAGTCCGTCGGAATAGTTGTATTCAAAATCAGCCTTTGAAATTCCGTCCTCACCAATTTCGGAAACGTTTGTTGTAAAGGTAACGCTGTCTCCGCTGTAGGCATAGCTGTCCGCATCGGAAGAAAGCTTTACGGGTATGGAGGTAGTGCCCTGTATGGGAACCATGGGAAGCTCTACGCCGCCCTTGGCAAACGCAAGGCAGGCTGTTGATGCAAGAACTACTACGGTCAGAATTATGGCTGTAAGTCTCTTTTTCATTTTAAATTTTCCTTTCGCAATGGTACTGAATATATAATAACGCATAATTGACAAAAAGTCAAACGTTTTCTCCAAAAAGCTTCAAGGCTTCTCTTGCCGCCGCCTGTTCCGCCTCCTGCTTACTTCTTCCCTGTCCTATGCCTATTACGTTGGAATTGAGCTTGACACGCATTGTAAAGGTCTTATCGTGGTCGGGACCGCTTTCCGAAACGTACTCGTACTCCAGTACGTCGCCTCTGGAATTCTGCACAAGCTGTTGGAGGGCGCCCTTGTAGTTCTTGGAGCCGCCGCGCTTTATGGTGGCTGTTATTTCTTCTATTCTGGGCAATGCAACCTTCATAACAAGAGGCTCTACAGCCGTCAAGGAACGGTCGCTGTCCAGGTAGATTGCCGCAATGAGTGCCTCGGTAGCATCGGCAAGAATAGACTTTCTGTGTCTGCCGTCGGTCTTTTCCTCACCCTTACCAAGAGCCATATATTCGCCAAGCGATATTCCCGAAGCGAACTGATAAAGAGCATCCTCGCACACGGCAAAGGCACGTATCCTTGTCAGATCACCCTCCTGCTCTTCGGTAAGAGAGCCGAAAATATATCTTGATACCACGATAGACAGCACAGAATCTCCAAGAAACTCCAGTCTTTCGTTGCTTGACACGTTCTTTTTCTGTGCTCTGCATTCGTTTGAAAAAGAAGAGTGAGTCAGCGCATTGTACAAATAGCTTCTGTCTTTGAAGCTGTAGCCGATAATTTCCTCCAGAGAGACCGCCTTTTCCATAAATGCCTTGGAATATATTTCGGTATTCCTTTTATTCATTGTCTTCTCCTCTTTTGGAAGCACGGAGCTTTTCGCCAAGCTGTGCTATATCCTCCACTAGTCCTGTCTCCACAAAGGTCATCGCCTGTCTGCAGGCGGAGAATATTCCCTTCTCACCTGAATTTCCGTGTGCCTTGATTACGGGTGCGGCAATACCAAGAAGCGGTGCTCCGCCGTACTCTGTGTAGTCCATGGACTTTTTAAGCGCCATTGCCTCCGACTTAAGAAACATTGCTCCGATAAGTGTCTTGAGGTTCTTTTTGAACATGGATTTAAGCGTACGTGACATAAACTTTCCAAAGCCCTCAACAAGCTTAAGTATAATATTGCCCGTATATCCATCGGCAACAAGCACGTCGCAAACGGAATTCACAACGTCTCTGCCCTCGATGTTTCCAACAAAATTAACGTCTTCGCACTCCTTGAGAAGTCCGTAGGTCTCACGCGCCAGCTCGTTGCCCTTGGTTTCCTCTGTGCCGTTGTTGATAAGCGCTACACGGGGCGACTTTATATTGAACATATTTTCCATATAAAGTGAGCCCATAAGAGCAAACTGCTTCATAGTCTCGGCATTGGGGGCAACGTTTGCTCCCGAATCAATGAGAAGCATAGGCTCGCCAAGGGGTATCACAGCACCTATAGCCGCCGCCTTGATTCCCTTTACCTTTCTTACAATAAGGCTTGCACCTGCCACAAGTGCGCCGGTGTTACCTGTGGAAATAAAGGCATCGCCCTCGCCTTCCTTGAGAAGATTGAGTCCAACGCTCATAGAGGAATCCTTCTTGGATTTGATAACCACCAGATAATCGTCCTCCATTGTAACCACCGAGGCGGCGTGTACCACCTTAAAGGAATCGTCGGTCTTTACGGACAGTACCTCAAGTGCGTCGCCGATAACACGGCTGTCGCCTACAAGTGTAATATCCGCACCAAGCTCACGGTGTGCCTTTACAGCGCCCTTGACAGCCTCGATAGCCTCGGCGTCTCCGCTCATTACGTCAATGATAAGTCTCACAGTCCACTCTCCTCCTTTATCTCCTTAATCTTCTCTATACAACGCTGACCTATTGCAGCGTTTCTTGCCTTTTTACCGCCCTTCACCTTTTTGTCAAGAGGCGCAATTATTCCAAAATTCACGTTCATCGGCTGGAAAACCGTAACCGACGGATTAGATATATAATTTGCCAGAGCCCCCATTGCACTTTGCCAAGTAAAGTCTATCTCCTCCAGCCCGAGAACTCTTCTGGCGGCATTGATACCTGCCACCATTCCCGAGGAAGCCGATTCAAGATAGCCCTCCACACCTGTCATCTGCCCTGCAAAATAAATATTTCTTCTGTCCCTGAGGCTGTAAAAAGCAGTCATGTGCCTTGGGGAATCGATAAACGTATTTCTGTGCATAACTCCGTATCTTAGGAAGTTTGCGTTTTTCAGTGCGGGAATAAGCCCGAAAACTCTCTTTTGCTCGGGGAAGGTCAGGTGGGTCTGGAAGCCCACTATATTGTACATTGTTCCCTCGCGGTTGTCCTGTCTTAGCTGAACCGTGGCAAATGCCTCACTGCCTGTCTTGGGGTCGATAAGTCCAACGGGCTTCATAGGACCGAAAAGCAAGGTCTCGTATCCTCGCTGAGCCATTACCTCAACGGGCATACAGCCCTCGAAAACCTTCAGCTCCTCGTCGAAGCTGTGAAGCTGTGCCGTCTGTGCCCCTATAAGCTCACGGTAGAACAGGTCGTATTCCTCACGTGTCATGGGACAGTTTATGTATGCTGCCTCGCCCTTTCCCCAGCGCGAAGCAATAAATGCCGAGTCAAAATCCACCGAGTCCCTTTCCACAATGGGAGCGGCGGCATCGAAGAAGGACAGGGACTGAGTGCCTAAAAGCTCCTTGATAAACTCTGCCATTTTTCCGTCGGTAAGGGGACCTGTTGCCACAACGGTAACCGAGTCGGTGTCAAAGCTGTCCAACTCGCCGTTGATGACCTCAATGTTGGGATGCGAGGATATTTTTTCTGTTATATAGCTTGAAAATCCCTGTCTGTCCACTGCAAGACAAGAGCCTGCGGGGACGCGGTTAGCAAAGGCAGATTCCATTATTATACTGCCTAAAATACTCATTTCCTCCTTGAGTATGCCAACGGCATTCTCAAGAGAATCCGACCTGAGTGAATTGGAGCACACAAGCTCCGCAAAGCCTTCCGAGCTGTGCGCGGGAGAAAAGCGTGTGGGCTTCATTTCATAGAGCTTTACCTTGACGCCAAGCCTTGCTGCCTGCCAGGCTGCCTCACAGCCTGCAAGTCCTGCTCCTATTACGTTGAGTGTTGCCATTACTTTTTATTTGAGGGACAGCTCTTATTTGAGCAAACGGGAGCGTCCTCAGCCTTCTTTCTTACCATATAGCCTTCACTGCAGTGAGGGCATTTTTCACCCGTGGGCATATACCATGCGGAAAAGTCACAATCGGGATAGTTGTCACAGCCGTAAAACAGCTTTTTGCCGGCTCTCTTGGCTATTACCTTGCCTCCGCACTTGGGACAATCCACTCCTACCTCCTTGGCTATCTGCTTAGTATATTTACATTCGGGGTATTTTTCACAGGCGTAAAATTCGCCGTATCTTCCCTTTTTGAGTAGCACCTTGCCTTTGCAAATAGGACAGGTCATACCGTCAACGACCACGTCGGGCTTCTTCTCAACGATATTTCCTGTGCTGTCAAGCTGTTTTGTGTTCTTACACTGGGGGTAGTTGGGGCAAGCGGCAAATCTGCCGAAGCGTCCCTTCTTGACTACCATCTTGGCACCGCACTTTTCGCACAGTATGTCAAGCTCCTCTACAGCCTGCTTTATTTCAATCTTTTCAGCCTCGTCCTCAGCCTTTGTGAGCAGGGGCTCAAACTCCGAGTAGAAATCACGGAGTACCTTTTTGTACTGATTCTTACCCTCGGCAACGCGGTCCAGCTTTTCCTCAAGACCTGCTGTGAAGCGATAGTCAACTATAGTGCCAAAATATTTGTCCATTATATCGGTTGTGACCTCGCCAAGCTCTGTGGGCTTGAAGAATTTGCCTTCACGCTCGATATAGCCTCTTGAAATTATTGTGGTTATGGTTGGGGTGTAGGTACTGGGTCTGCCTATTCCCTTCTCCTCAAGCACCTTAATGAGTGTAGCTTCCGTATAGCGATAGGGAGGCTGAGAGAAGTTCTGCTTGGGAATTATGTCAACCACCGTAAGATTCTCGTTTTCTTCAAGCTTGGGAAGAGTAACGTTTTCCTCGCCGTCCTTATCCTCCTCGTCGGGAGTAACGCTGTAAAGGGTCATAAAGCCGTCAAATCTGAGAGTTTCTCCTCTGCCCTTGAATATATACTCGCCCACGGGAGATACGGCAGTAACCTCAACGGTTACGGTATCGTAGAGTGCCGTCTCCATCTGACTGGCGACAAAGCGGCACCAGATGAGTCTGTAAAGCTTGTACTGGTCGTTTGTAAGGTAGGGCTTTGCTATCTCGGGAGTAAGAGTTACGTCGGAGGGACGTATAGCCTCGTGTGCGTCCTGTGCGTTGCCCTTGGACTTGTATATACGGCGTGTCTTGGGATAGTACTTGTCGCCGTAGGTGTTTCTTATAAAGCCTTCCGCAGCCGCTGCCGCCTCTTCTGAGACTCTTACCGAGTCGGTACGCATATAAGTGATAAGACCGTGGTCGCCGCTCTTACCAAGGCTGACACCTTCGTAAAGCTCCTGTGCCACGCTCATGGTCTTCTTTGACTGGAAGTTGAGCTTTCTGTTTGCCTCCTGCTGAAGCTGTGAGGTCGTAAACGGAGGTGCGGGAACACGCTTCTTGGAGCCCTTCTTAAGACTTGTAACCGAAGCCGAAGCACCCTGGAGACCTGTAAGAACACGGTCGGCGTCCTCCTTGGTCTTAAGCTCTGCCTTGCCGTTTTTGTCGCCGAAGTATCTCAGCTTGAATCTCTTGCCGACTTCACCCTTGAAAACGCCGTCTACCGTCCAGGATTCCTCCGAGACGAAGTTTCTTATTTCGTTTTCACGCTCTACAACAAGCTTTGTGGCAACCGACTGTACACGGCCTGCGGACAAGCCGTTCTTTACCTTCTTCCAGAGGAGCGGAGATATCTTATATCCCACTATTCTGTCAATGAGACGTCGTGCCTGCTGTGCATCCACAAGGTCGGGATTTATGGCAGAGGGGTTCTGTATTGCCTCTCTTACCGCCTTCTTTGTGATCTCGTTGAAGTATACGCGGCACGCCTTTTTTTCATCAAGTCCCAGAACCGATGCAAGATGCCACGAAATAGCCTCTCCCTCTCGGTCAGGGTCGGTTGCGAGAAAGACTTTGTTTGCGTTCTTGGCTTCCTTCTTCAGCTCGTTTATAAGGTCTGCCTTGCCTCTTATGTTGATGTACTTTGGCGTAAAATCCTTATCTATATCTATACCAAGGGTGCTCTTGGGAAGGTCTCTTATGTGACCCTTCGATGCAACTACCTTGAAGCTTGAGCCAAGGTATCCCTTGATAGTACCTGCTTTTGTAGGTGATTCCACTATTACAAGATTGGACATATTGTTCTCCTTTTATTTAAGTGCAAATTTACCACCGGGAAGAGACTTTATGTAGCCTCCTATCTCCAGCTCGGTCAATGCTATAAGTATATTTCTTATGGGATGCTCCTCATCCACCAGCGAATTGTCGGTCTTCGGTCCTGTCAACAGCTTTTCCCAGATGTACCGCCGTGTGCCCGTTATACTGTCGGGTATCTTGGATGTGCTGTCTTTTTTTGCTTGGACACTCTTTTTGACCTCTGTGTTACTGCCCTCCAATGCCTTTGCACCCTCATTAAGAAGCTGTCTGCTTCCTTCAAAGCTCACTCCGTCAAGGCTCAGCGCATAGGTGGGGATTTTGTTCTTTATGGCAAGCCTTGCAGTAATGAGTGCTCCGCTGCTCTCAGGTGCTTCGGTCACGTTTACAATGTCCGAAAGACCCACAATTATACGGTTGCGCGCAGGGAAAAATCTGGCATTGGTATCGGGAGGATATTCGGAAATGACCGCACCCGTTTTTGCAATGCTGTCGGTGAGCTGACGGTTGCTCATAGGGAAATATCTGTCAATATCCACACCCAGTACGGCAACTGTGCTCACACCGTTTTTAAGGCTTACCCCGGCAGCAACGCTGTCAACACCCTGTGCAAGACCGCTGACGAGTATATAGCCCCGGGAAATAAGCTCTTTTGCAATACGCTCGGTATTCTCCCTGCCCCTTTGCGACATCTTGCGCGTACCCACAAGGGCTGCAGTCTTTTTGCTCTTCATACAGTCGGTGCTTCCCTTTACGTATATAACGTAAGGCTTATCCTTGAGCCTGTCCAGCGCCCTTGGGTATTCGGGGGAATCGTAGCCGATTATCTTTATATTCTGTTGGGCACATTTTTTGATTATTGCCTGTGCTCTGTCAAGACTCTTGACACACAGCTTTTCCGCTATACTCTCCTTAAGCCCGGATGCAATGAGCTCTTCCTTGGTTGCCGCAAATGCCTCCTCAGGAGCAAACTTGCGTATTACCGAGGCAACGCTCGTGGAGTTAAAGCCAAGAGAAACCGTAAGCCATATCAAAAAGACGTCTGACTTCATTTATTTCTCCTTTTCATCATAGAATCGTACATACAAATTGCTCCTGCAACCGAAGCGTTGAGGGACTCTACGTTTTCAATGGGGATAATAACCTTTTTATCCGACAGCTCTATTGCCCTTTGGCTAAGCCCTCTGCCCTCACTGCCTATCATGATCGTAGCGCGTGAGGTGTCAACACTGTCAATGCCCACGCTGTCGGAATGCAATGCTGTGGCAACTATGCCCTCTGTCATAGGTCTTGCATAAGCTATTGCCGAATCGATATCGCCAAAAGCCCTGCACGGCACCTTGAACACAGCCCCCATTGTAGACCTGACGGTCTTTGGGCTGTATACGTCGGCACAGTCAACCGTCAACACCTGTCTGACACCGAAGGCGGCGGCACATCTGATAAGAGTGCCGACGTTACCCGGGTCCTGTATACCCTCAAGAAGTAAAATACAGTTATTGTTGCAAGGGTCAACCGTCTTCTTTTCAAATATGGCAAATATGCCCTCGGGTGCACCTTCGTCGCTTATTTTATCATATACCTCGTCGGTGACCTTTATTACCTGTGTGTCGGGTAATTTCACTGGGTAGGCAGACAGGAATCTGTCTGTGACAAATATCCTGACGGGAATACGTCCCACACTCAGCGCCTCTCCCAAAAGCTTTCTGCCCTCGGTGAAGAAAAGCCCCGTCGCGTCCCTGTTCTTCTTTTCGTGAAGAGCAAGGGCGTCCAGTACCGTCTTATTTTTTCTTGAAGTTATTTCCGTCATTTTCTTCCGCTTCCCTGAAACGTACCTCTTCGGTGCATTTCCTTGTCTATTTCATCCAGTACCACAAATTTTTTCATACTCCACAAGGGTGCAATTAGGTGCTCCTTGTCGCCGTCGCCCGTCAAACGCTGAATGACCGTTTCGGGCTTGATAAGCTCCAGCTGGTCGCATACGAGAGCAACGTAGTCCATAAGCTCAAACACCTCCAGCTCTCCCCTTTGGTACATTGCGGCAAGCGGAGTTGTTTTCAGTACGTGAAGTAAATGCAGCTTTATGCTGAAGGGGTCCATATCGGCTACTCTTTTAACGCTTTCCAGCATCATTTCACGGGACTCGCCGGGCAAACCGTTGATAAGGTGTACGCACACCTTTATTCCCTTTTGCCAAAGCTTGTCGTATGCTTGGCAGAAGGTATCGAAAGTATGACAGCGGTTTATCCTTCTTGCCGTTTCGTCGTATATGCTCTGCAGTCCCAGCTCAACGTTGAGATAGGTTTCCTTTGAAATTTCCTCAAGCAAGTCGATCTTTTCATCGTCAAGACAGTCAGCACGCGTTGCCACGGACAGTCCCACAACGTTTGGAAAGTCAAGCACCTGAGTGTATATTCTCTTAAGGGTGTCAATGGGGGCGTAGGTATTTGAATGCGCCTGCAGGTAGACGATGTACTTATCGGTCTCCCATTTTTCTCCCATCTTTTTGCGCACTGTGTCAAACTGCACTCTAAGGCTGTCAGCCGAACCGCTTCCGCTTCCGTCAAGACAGTAAATACATCCTCCGTAGCCTGCCCTTCCGTCAATGTTTGGACATGTGAAGCCTGCGTCCAGAGATATTTTTGCAACCTTTGAACCGAAGGTGTGTCTCAGGTGGTAGTTTTGTGTGTGATATCTTTTGTTATCATCGGAATATATAAAACCGCTTTTCAAGATAAACCCCTTTGAAAATACATTTGCATCAGCATTTGTCTACAATAATAATATATAAATAACTCTTTGTCAACAAAAATTTTTTTACCGCCCCCGAAATTCACTGCATAAAAGGTAATTTTTGGTACAAAATAAAAGCAAATTCAAACATATTTTTTATTTACCGGGAAGTTGCATTAAATCAACCTCACCGTTTTGCAACGTCTTGGTAAGGAAGGTACGTTATGCTAAAAGGAATAAACAGACGTGTTGTGATAATGAAGAATACCGGCTCGGAGCTTTTTGACGAGGCATACTTTCTTATAAAGGAAAATGCCCTGAAAAGCAAGTCAAGATCTGTCATAGAGGCAAAAAAGCTGCTCCGTGAGCTTGAAGGAGTCAAAGAAAAGAAATTCCGCTTTTCTTCCATTGGCATCTTTCTGGCAGGCTGTGTTGCAGGAATAATTGTGGGAATTTTAATATAATTTTCGATATTAATAATAAAAAACTTGCTTTTTTCGTCTTTTTGTTATATAATGAGTGGTAAGTATGTTTAGTTTGCGAAAGGAGGTGCTGTTTGTGTTTTTAAAAGCATTGACCATGCACGGCTTTAAGTCGTTCCCCGATAAGACGGTCATATCCTTTGACAGAGGTATAACTGCCATTGTGGGACCCAACGGAAGCGGTAAATCCAA
>JAZSDT010000100.1:0-2692 GCA_045531285.1 Eubacteriales bacterium | reverse complement strand
AGGCCAAGCGGTCTTAGGAAGACAACTCTAGGTTGCAACTCCTTGGCTCACAGAACGACATGGCTACGATCCGACTTCAAAACCGACACACTGGAAATAGAGTTGGATAGTTTTGGCTCAAAGCCGGTTTTTGAATACCGTGAAGCATATTTCAGAAATGCCTTTGACGGAGGATTCTGCTCGAAAAATCGACTCAACTCGAACATGGGAGAAATGTCTGCTGCTCAAGGCGGCAGAGTAAAATGGTATAATTTCCATCATTCCTTCCACGACCTTGTAAGTGAAAGTGATTTTTTCGACACCCATCCCGAATATTTTTCAGAAATAGACGGCAAGCGTGTAAGAGGTTCACAACTCTGTTTGAGTAATCCGGAGGTCTTCGAGCTTTCCAAGAAGAAACTGCTTGAATGGATAAAAGACAACCCCGAAATGTCTGTCTTCTCGGTTGCGCAAAATGACAACAACAAACGCTGTACCTGTAAACAATGTCTTGCAATAGAAGAAGAGGAAGGAAGCCCTGCGGGACCTGTTTTGAGATTTGTAAACGCATTGAGCGATGCAGTAACTCCCGAACACCCCCATGTTATGCTCCACACATTTGCATACCAATACACCCTCCCTGCGCCAAAAATCACTGTGGCAAGAGACAACGTTATCGTCCGTATATGCAATCTTCGAAGCCGTCATGATAAGCCGTTGACAGAATTGGCAAAGTTACATCCCGACAGTCCCGACGGAATATTCATAAAAGCAATAGAAGAATGGAAAAGCCATGCAAAAAGGCTTTACGTTTGGGACTATGCGGTAAACTTTAGAAACTATCTTCAGCCGCTGTTCATTCTTGAAACCATGCAAGAAAACATGCGTCATTACAGGGACAAGAATATACTGGGTGTACTTCAGCAAGGAAATTTCTCCTACGGCGGCGGTGCGGCTATGGACGATTTGAAATCTTATATTATATCAAAGCTTCTTTGGAATCCCGATTGTGACATATCCTCTGAAACACATGGCTTTATGGTCAACGTTTACGGCAAAGAATCGGGTGCTGTGCTTGAAGAATACATAAAGATAATGGAAAAGGCATGTCAAAGCGGTGAGCTTCACATATATCAGATTCCTCAGGCAGAATATATGACCGATGAGCTTTTGGAACGTTGCGAGGCTCTGTTCAATAAGGCGGAAGCTCTTGCAGAAAACGATACTTATCTGCAAAGAATAAGACGCGAGCATATGTCCATCCGTTTTGTAAGACTTGCAAGAAAGCCATTGGAAAGCGATGGCAGAGACAAGGAGGTTAGTGATTTTTTCAACGATATCAAAGAATTTGGTATAACCGAAATATCCGAAAGAGTACCTTTGGAGTATTCAGAAAGGTGTATGAGGGAATCGCAGTACCGTCTGACCTTTGATACGGATAACTATTACACGCTTTATTATATGATGAGATAATTGACAAATCTCCCGGAATATGACATAATAATAAAAATCATATTCTGGGAGATTTTTTATGTTTCGAGAGTTGAAAAGAAAAAATAAAGAAATATCACGAAGTGAATGCATCGAGCTACTACAGAATGAAACACGGGGTGTTCTCTCTGTCATCGGTGACGGAGGCTATCCCTACGGTATGCCCATGAACCATTTATACCATGACTCAGACGGCTGTATTTACTTCCATTGCGGAAGGTCGGGACACAGAGTTGACTCACTTAAGGTATGCGACAAGGTGTCCTTTTGCGTATACGAACAGGGACGCAGAAATGACGGTGAATGGGCGTATAACGTAAGAAGTGTCATTGTGTTCGGACGGATCGAAATAATCGACTTTCCCGAAACTGTTGCTGATATAACCTCAAAGCTTTGCCTGAAGTTTACAAACGACAGTGAGTATATCGAAAATGAGATAAACAGCTATTTAAATGATACTATTGTTTTAAAGCTTATTCCCGAGCATATTTGCGGAAAGAAGATATTGGAGGCATAAATGACATATTACGATAAGAACACAGTAAAGCTTTCCCACGAGCATATGAAGGCGCACGTGGGAAATGGAGACGTGGTAATCGACGCTACTGCAGGAAGAGGAAGAGACACCTTGTTTCTTTCTGAGCTTGTAGGTGACACAGGACACGTTTATGCCTTTGACATCCAACAGGAAGCAATTGATTCAACGAGAGCGTTGCTTGATGAAAACAGCAAAACCAATTATACATTGATTCTCGACAGCCACGAAAATATGAAAAATCACGTGCAAAGTGCCAAAGCGGTGGTATTTAATCTGGGATTTTTACCTGGCGGTGACCACAGTATTTTTTCGCACGGCAAAACAAGTATCAAAGCCATTGAAGCGGCACTGGATATAATTGACGATGACGGATTTGTTTCGGTTTGCGTGTATCACGGTGGTGACACGGGCTTTGAGGAAAGAGACACAGTTCTTAAATATCTAGAAGCACTGGACCAGAAGCAATACACGGTTATGCTTCAATCCTTTCATAACAGACAAGGTTATCCGCCGTTATTTTTAGTAATTGAAAAAAACAGATAATGAAGACCACCACCGGTGGTCTGAACTGCCCCAAATTGTGCGGACAGTACAAAAACCCCCCCCTGCGGTAGAAAACATTAGAATTTAGGCAACGAACTGACATCGCTTTTCAAGTGGTGTCAGTTTTGTCTTAAGTTGAAT
>JAZSDT010000004.1:0-20574 GCA_045531285.1 Eubacteriales bacterium | reverse complement strand
GCGACCGGCATCCCAAAAGCCCCCCCTCAAAGGGGGGTTCTTTGTTGCACATTTTTGTTATAACAATAAAAATTTATTGTGTTGCGATAAATTTTTGTTGACAAAATCTAAATTAAGGTGTATAATGGCAAAAAAGGAGGTAGTGATATGAAGAAGAATTTACCTAATCTTGTGAGATGTATATTGATTATTATGCTGCTTGCAGGTGCCGGAATGTGCATTTTTTGGATTCCGTCTGTTGTTTCGTATCTTGAAGGTGCTTGCAAGCCTCTTGCCAATATTGGAGAGCTTTTGTATATTGGCTTTTTGGTTGTGGCATTGCCGTTGTTTGCGGTGTTTTTCATGGCGTTTGCTTTTGTTCCCGCGTTTGAGGGGGACAGTATTTTTGATAAAAGAATAGCAAAGCTCATAAAGAAGATAGCGCTTATTATACTTTGCGACTGTTTGCTTTTCGGTATACTGAGCGGAGGTATATTTGCTCTTGGCGAAAGAGTTTTATCTATACTGTTTATCTTTGTCGCAATGATAGGCATAACGGTCAGTGCAATGCTTTTTGTCCTTGCCGACCACGTTGATAAGGCATCCGAGCTTAAGGAGGAGGTGGAGGGCACCTTATGATAGTTATAAACGTTGACGTTATGCTTGCAAAGAGAAAAATGACCGTGGGCGAGCTTGCCGAAAAGGTGGGCTTCACTATGGCAAACGTATCACTTTTAAAAAACGGGAAGGTCAAGGCGCTGAAAATGTCCACTCTTGACAAGCTGTGTCAGGTACTTGAATGCCAACCGGGTGACCTTTTGGAGTATAAAAATGACGTATGACGTTGCAATAATCGGGGCAGGGCCTGCAGGAAGCGTTTTTGCCTCTCGCCTTGCAAACGTAAGCGATTTTAAAATATTGCTTCTGGACGGACAGACCGAGCAAAACCCAAAGATGTGCGGAGGACTACTTGCCCCCGACGCTCAAAGGGTGCTGTCGGAAATGGGACTTACCCTTCCCAAAAGCGTGCTTTCCGACCCTCAGATATTTTCTGTGGAGACAGCCGACCTTTGTACAGGCGAGGTCCGTCACTATCAAAGACATTATCTCAATATGAATAGATTTGCCTTTGACAAATGGCTTTTGTCACTTGTGCCCGACTCGGTGGACGTGGTTTCGGGCAGATGTATATCAATTGAGGAAAACGACGGCTTTACCGTAAGGACCAACTGCGGTGAATACAAAGCAAAGGCGGTTGTTGGTGCAGACGGTGCAAATTCGGTCGTGAGAAGGAGTTTTTTCGAGCCTCTTTACCGTTACGTTTCCATCCAGCAAACCTTTGAGCCTCTGGATATTATGCCTTATTCATGTATCTTTGACCCCAAAACAAGCCGTAGCTGTTCATGGACCATCCGCAAGGAAGGACAGTTTATTTTCGGCGGAGCTTTTGAAAAGATGAATTGCAGAGAAGCGTTTGAAAAACAAAAGGGCAGACTTGAGCACTTTGTGGGGAAAAGCTTTGGAAAGCCTATAAAGACCGAAGCTTGTCTTGTTTCAAGCCCAAGAAAATTCAGTGACTTTATTCTTGGGAAAAAGAACGTCTATCTTTTGGGAGAGGCGGCAGGATTTATCAGCGCTTCATCTTTTGAGGGTATCAGCTCCGCTATGATAAGCGGACAGCTTCTTGCACAAAGCTTTTGTCAAAAGGACGTGTTGAAAGCATACCGCAAGTGCACCTTTAAGCTTCGTCTCAAGCTGTATACAAAAATATGGAAAAGACGCATTCTTTGTTCGCCGATATTGAGATACGCCATTATGAAAAGCGGAGTACAGAGTATGAAAAAAGAGAATCGCGTAAAAATAATGCAGGGGATGTAAATAATTACATCCCCCGGATTTTAGTACAGTTTTGTGAATTCAAAGCTATCGTCAATGCCGAGCTTTTTTAAGGCTTCGGCTTTTCTTTTTGTTATATCGGCATCCATTGCATCAAAATAGTTGTTTCCTTCTGCGTCTATATCTACAATGAACGGTCCCAGCTTATCCAGTTTAAAAAACCATGCTGCCTCTATTCTGCCAAGCTCATCGTACAAATAAACGTCCTGCACCTCAATAGAGTCTATCCACAGATTTGGACTTACCGAGCAGGGAGAGACGTGAACGCATTTCTTTTCCTTCATCATTTTTGCGGTTTCGGAACCCATTGTAGTCTTACCTACTATCATTTTAAGTCCCCACTCATCAACGCTTTTAGCACCCCATTTTTCAAATCTGATGCTTGACGTGGGCATAAAGGATACCAGACGCCATTTTCCGTTCTCCTTTACAACTATAGGTCCGTTATGTATAAGAATGTTTCTGTTCTCTGTCGAGAACGGAAGAGTGTTTTTTTCGTCAAATATATACTTTTGCAGTCTTGAACGGCAGGTAAATACCTCACCGCTGATGTATACGGTGTCGCCAAGCTTGAGCTTAGTAACGTCCTCGTCCTTTAAAGGTGCACAAAGATAATGTTCCATAATATCACCTACCTGTCCCCAAACCAATTTGGACTTTTCATTTTTTCTATGCTTCCGTCTGCATTTATGCGTGACGAGGCACGTCTTGCAATCATACAGTTGGTGCTTGTAGCAACGGCTATGCCGGCTATGTGAGTGTATGCATATTCAACGTTGACTGCGAGAACCGATGTGTCACCGCCTGAGCCTAAAATACCTACACCGAGACTGTTCAGGGCGTTGTACAGATCTTCTTCGATTTTTGCAAACGTAGGGTCCGGATGCCTTGAGCCTACAGTTCTGAGACAGGCGGCTTCCTTAGCAAGATTTGCGGCAACGTTAGCTGTACCGCCGATACCGATTCCCAACACGGATGGAGGGCATACTGCACCGGCTCTTGCCGAGGCAACAAAGGAGTCGATGACAAATTTTTCAATACCGGCAATTCCGTCGGCAAAGGCAACGATACGGTGTCTTGTACCGCCGAAGCACTCACTGCCGCCGCCTTTTGCGGCATAGGAAAGCTCTATTGAATCACCCTCAACAAATTGATAGGTGAAGTCGGGGATGTTCATACCGATATTGTTTCCCGGATCAAAGCCTGTCAGTGGGTGCTTCATGGTAGCTCTCAAATAACCAAGCTCGGTAGCTTTTGCTACAGCTCTGCGCGCTGCATTTTCAAGCTCTACAAAGCCCCCCTCAAGCACACAGTTGTTTCCGACCTTAAAGTAGAATATAGGCCAGCCCGTGTCAACGCAAAGAGGATTTTCTCTTTTTGCTGACATATCCATGCTTTGAAGTGTGGCTTCAAGTCCTTTTTTTGCCTTGGGATTTGATTCTTTGTTAATTGCCTTGACGAATGCCTCTCGTACGTCCTGGGATATTTCGGTTGCGCCTCTTTTTACAACGTCGAAGAGAGCCTGCTCATAAGTATCTGTCTTTATCATAGCTTTACCTCAATAACGCTTCCATTTCTGTTTATCTCTGTTTCAAACTGACGGTTTCTATCTTTTAAATATTTAAAGATTATTTCGCTTTCTTCCTCATTTGCAAGTGCAGGAAAGCCTGTTTCCATATCAAGCCTTACGCAGTAAGCCTTAACCTCGGTTACTTTTCCGTATCTATACTGTTCATGTTGTCCAGAACGAACTGTACACAGGTGTCGCTTCCGATAACAAAGGCATCCTCGTCAATGAGGAAATCGTTGTTGTGCGGCAAGGTGACACAGCCTTTTTTCTCGTTTCTTGTGCCGAGACGGATGAAAACACCGGGCTTCTTTGAAAGGTACATGGAGAAATCCTCGGAGCTCATCTTTATGGGCATTTCGGCAATGCCAAGAGCAGTTTTTTCGGCAGATTTTAAAACAAGCTCAGAAAGATACGGATCGTTGTAAACAACTTTTGCTTTGAGAGCTGTCGTAAGCTTTGCCGTACAACCGAAAGCCTCGGCACTTCTAAGAGCTATTTTTTCTATGCTGTTTATGATTTTTTCGTCAACTGCCATATCAAAGGTACGGATAGTACCCAGCATTTCTGCGTAATCGGCAATTACGTTTTGGGTAGTGCCGGCAGAGAGCTTACCTATAGAGCAAACATATTTTGCAAAAGGGTCAATGCTTCTTGTCAGCATTGTCTGTATGGAATTGTAGGCGTCAACCGCCGCCGCTAAGGCATCACATCCTGTCTGAGGGAGTGTGGCGTGGGCTGTTCTGCCGAAAAATTCAAGCTTTAAGTTTCGGCTGGACGCCATGGACTCACCCTTACAAACACCGATTTTTCCGGATTCAAGCCAGTTTTCCACGTGGAGACCTATGATAAGGTCAAGCTCATCCATCAAGCCTCCCTTAACAAGCTCCTCGGCACCGCTTCGGATACCTTCCTCACTTGGTTGGAATACAAAGAACACGCGGCAGTTTATCTTGTCTCGCATTTCCCACAGAGCCTTTACCGTGCCCAAAAGCATAGCCGTGTGCGAATCGTGTCCGCAAGCGTGCATATGCCCCTTTATTTCAGAGGAAAAGGGAAGCCCTGTCTTTTCTTCAATGAGCAACGCATCCATATCGGCACGAATACCGATCGTAAAGCTTTTTTCGGGGTTGAGTATTGCAACCACGCTTGACTCTCCGTATTTTTCCGTATATTCTATGCCGATGCTGTCAAGCTCTCTTTTTACCAGTGCAACGGTTTCGGGCAGGTCAAAGCCTATTTCAGGACGGCGGTGTATTTCCCGTCTTATTGAAATTATATAATCCTTATCTGCGTACATTTTACCACCTCATATTTCTATATTTGCAAGGGGGACGTGCTGTTGGCATCCGTAAACGTCATCGTCATATATACTTCCGCTGACGTGCTTTCTCGGGAAGGTTACCTTTAACGAATTTACTATTTCAAAGGGGATAATATCTATCTTGGAAACGTCTGTACCGTAAGCCTTGGCAATATCCTCTTTTTTCAGGCGCTCCATTGCGTATTTCATATCCTCCGTACTTTTGAAGATAAGGTCGAAGGTTATGTACAAAGGTCCTGCATTTTTACTTCTGAGTATTTTAGTCAGGTCGATAAGCTTCATTTTCCTACCTCCTCAAGAGTAATTTTTGACGTTTCCTTAAGAGAGCTTGTCTTAGCCAGACAGAAAACGGAAAATTCGTATACCTCTCCCACGTGAATGTCTGACGGTGAGAAAGGAAATGCCAGATTTCCTGCACTGGATTTTCTACCCTCATAGTCACAGTGCAGCATACGGCTTCTTGCAAGCGAGCAGACGGTATCGGCAATTTCCTGCGTCTTACCCACAACGTCTATTATTATACTCATAGAGGGCTGTCCTCCGCTTTTTTTGAATGTGAGTGTATATGAGTTGTCCTCAAGAGTTTTTGCGGTGTTTTGCTTTACAAAGTCAGACACCGTATTTGTTATTACGTCAATGTTTTTCACTGTCAAAGGGTCGTTTATTGTTGCCGGACAAATTGTTCTGTAGCCCGACAGCTTGACTCCTTCAAGCTTCAGCGTCTTTTCTTCGGCTTCACGGAATACAGAGCCGTAAACCCTTACCGTCCTCTCGTCAACCTGCTCAAAGCGGCACAGCGTAAGGTCGCATACCCCGTCAGGCTCGTATATAAGATATGGGTTGGATTGCTCGTACAATGTGTGTGCCGCCACTCTGTCAACGGTACAGCGACGTTGAGGATTTGCCGGTCGAAGCTCAAAAAAGTCCTTATACATATAGCCCTGCATTACGTCTGCTGCCGCAACAGGCTCCGAACACATTGCTCCGCATTCCATTATTTTTGCCATATGGAATGAGAGTCCCATATCGAAGCCTTCGTATATACAGGCAGAAGCGTATATCGCTGTATCACAGGCACGTCCGCAAAGGATGACGTCTGCTTTTTTATCAAGTAGCTCAACAATGGGAGCAATTCCTATCTGACTTACAATTTTTGTGCTTGACTTAATTGATTCTCTGTCGGGCACCATACTGTCACTCATGGATATCAGCTTGCCCTCCTCCAGCTTTCCGAGAACGTATTCCTTATCTACGTCGGAATATACCGTTCCCAGCGTGAAGCTTAGCCCTTTTTCCTTGGCAATTTCCAATATGATTTCTTTCAGCCATTCAACGTGGACACGGCTGCCTGCTCCGCCTGCCGTACCTATGATAAAAGGAGCTTTGTGCTCCAATGCCTTTGGCAATGCAAGTAAAAGATCGCGCTTTACCGCACTTCTGTCGGTAAAGGATTTACCGCTTCCAAGATAATACGGTCCCGGGTCGGTAGAACCTGCATCCACTCCAAGATAGTCAACCTTTTCGCTGAACGCAGCTTCCAACGCTTCTTCACTGTAGCCGTATCCTAAAAGTCCGTTTAATGCAACTATTTTCAAACCTATCACCTCAAGTTTATTGTAACATAATTTATACTTTCTTCAATGCAAAAAGTTCGCAAAACATTGCATTTTGTACGATTATGTGATATGATGAAGCTATGGATATAAAAAAGTTTGTTTTATCGTATTACAAAAACGCCACCGAAGACTTTTATATTACCGAGCTTACACAGCCTGTCGAGGCATTAAAGCTTCATTCTCACAACTATTTTCAGGTGTACTACATGGCAGGAGGGAAAATAGTACATCATATGGAAAACGGAGAAGCTATGCTTACCAGAGGAGACGTGTTTATCCTGCCTCCCGACGTGCCTCATTATATAGAAGTACCCGAAGGTAAGGTGGATTTTTATTCAATGTCGTTTATGCCCGGCTTTGTTGGAGGCGACAGCAAGCTTGTTTTGGATTTTTTACATTTTCTCACCAACGCATCTCTTGAAAAAATACAGCCCAAGATATCTTTGCCAAGTGAGGACGTTATCTTTGTGGAAACTCTTTTCAAACGGATAATGTCCGAGTTTTCAGGCGATTCAATGGGAAAAACCGAACTGATAAAAGGATACACGTCGGTACTTCTTTCGCTTTTTGCAAGGATATATTTTGAAGAGCAAGCGGTGAGTATCAGTACGCAAGCCAACCGCGAAGCTGTTATGTACTGCATTGAATATATAGGCAACAACCTTGACGAAGACATAACTCTTGGTGAGATAGTCCGACGTTCCGCAATGTCAAAAACTTGTTTTTGTTCGCTTTTTTACTCGGTTACGGGCAAGTCCTTTAAAAACTATCTGAACGAGCTGAGAATAAAAAAAGCCGTCCGTCTTATTTCCGACGGACGAAAGATTTCCGATGTGTGTACACTTTGCGGCTACAGTGATTTCAGCACCTTCTACCGTAATTTCAAAAAGTATACGTCTGTTTCTCCAAAAGAGTACAGAAGCTCTCACGTAACACCTAAAAGCACATAGCAACAAATACAAAAATCCCGTACCGTCAGCGGTACGGGATTTGCATTAAACAAACCTTGCCGTTTTGATTTATTTATTGGTACAGGCGAGCTTACCGGCCGCATCATTCAGCAAATACAGTGGTCTCGGTGCTTCCCTCCGGGATGTCGGTTTTTGTGATAGGAATGCTGTTTGAAATAAGAATATCCATCACCGCGGAATGATGACTGTCTACGTTGATACAGCTTCCGCTGACAGAGGATACGTTATCAAGCAGAGGGGCAACCGTTTCCACTTCGCTGTCAACAAAAATAATGGCAGTATCCAAGGAAATGGAGTTATAAAACCTGAAATGCTCCAAGCTTATATCATCGCTTTCAGGTTCGCATGGCGGTTCTTCAAGTGTTATATCCTCGCTCTTCAATATATCGGGAGCAGAAGACATAGGCTCATCAAAGAGGCTTTCGGCAGGCTCGCTTGAAGGCAACTCTACTGCTTCACCTTTGGCATCGGCTTTTGGCACCTCTTTGTTTTCTTCCGCTTCGGTGTTTGTGCTTGTACTTGAGTCTTGTTTGCCAAGACTTGAAAATTCATAATCGGACCCGTCTTGCGTGCTTTCAGTGACCCTTTCGGTCATAGCATCATCCGAGAAAAGCTTGTCGGAAGCCTGAAGCGTAACGGTTACGTCTTCGGCAGAGTTGCATTCGGCTTTGTCATTTTGGGGAGTTGTTCCCATATATATTGCCGCTATTGCGATAATAGCAACGGCTGCCGCAGTTCCTGCATATTTAAAGAAGAACGGCTTTTTCTTCTTGGGATATGCCTCGGCGTATATTTTTTTCATAACGCTGTCAGCCAATGCACCGCGAAGCTGAACGTCAAGCTTTGAAAACTCTTTTTTTAGATTTTGTATATCCTCGTATTCATTTTTACAAGTCTCACACTCGGCGATATGGGACAGCAGTGCTTCACGTTCACTGTCGCTTACTTCTCCGTCTGCCAATGCGCCAAGTAGTTCTTTTACGTCTTTACAGTCCATTATACCGCCTCCTTTACCTGTTCTCGTCTCTTTTGACGGAAATTGTGTGATTTTGTTCCCGTAAAATTTCCCGCAATTTTTCTCTTGCTCTGCTGAGCCTGCTTTTTACCGTCCCCATTTCCAACTCCAGCATATCGCTTATTTCCGAGTAGGAAAGACCTTCGATTTCTCGGAGTATTACTATTTCCCGCATATCACTGTCAAGGCTGTCAAGAGCTTTTTTCAGCTCTTTTGCGTTCTCTTGACGAATCGCATTTTCCTCGGGAGTCTCGCGGTTGGACGGAATATGCTCATTCACCTCATCCTCACTCCACCTGCGGTTGCGCTGGGCAAGGGCATCCTTTGCCGTGTTTGCCGTTATTCTGTACAGCCAGGTGGAAAATGCCGAGTCGCCCTTGAAAAGAGACAGCTTGCGCCACGCCTTGATGAAGGCATCCTGGGAAACGTCAAAAGCATCATCGTAATTTGCCATAAAAGAAAAAGCTATATTGAAAACAAATTTTTCATAATGCCTGACAAGGTCGCCAAAGGAGGAGGCATTGCCCTTTAAAGCTTCTTTTATGAGCTTTTCTTCATTTTCGCATTTTTTCATAATTCTTTAAGTATCTCCACTACCGCTTCTCTTGAAAGGGCAGAATTTATTCTCTGACGTATTGCCGCCGCACCCTTTATACCCTTGACATACCAGGCTATCTGGGCACGGGATTCCATAATTGCCTGTCGCTCACCCTTAAGTGATATGGCAAGGTCAAGATGCGTTACAATTTCATCGTACAGCTCCTTGCCCGTAGGAATATGCGGCATGGGTGTCCCAAAGAGACAGGCTTTTATTTCGTTGAATATCCAGGGTCTGCCCAATGCGCCCCTTCCTATCATAAGGTGGTCGCAGCCTGTCACCTCCAGCATTTGCTTGGCACTTTCTCCGGATATAACATCTCCGTTTCCCACAACGGGACATTTTACCGCCTCCTTTACAGCCTTTATGGTTTCAAGGTCAACAGGAGGGGCGTAGAACTGGTCTCTTGTTCTTCCGTGAACGGTTATCATACTTGCTCCGCCCTTTTCAGCCATAATCGCAACGTCAACCGCGTTGATGTGGCTGTTGTCGATACCGCGGCGAATTTTCACTGTAACAGGCAGGGGAGCGACGGCTTCGGTAACTCGCGCTACTATTTCATACACCAAAGAGGGATTTTTCATCAGCGCTGAGCCCTCTCCGTTTTTAACTATTTTGTTTACGGGACAGCCCATATTTATGTCGATTGAATCGGGCTGTGTCCGATCAACCAATATTTTAGCCCCTTTTGCCATAATATCGGGCTCCGAGCCGAATATTTGCAACGCAAAAGGAGTTTCTTCATCTGTACGACGGGCCAACTGAAGAGTTTTCTTGTCTCCGAAAACAGTCGCCTTAGCCGATATCATTTCACTTGTTACACCGTCTGCACCGTGTCGCATACATACAGTGCGGAAGGCACTGTCTCCAACTCCTGCCATGGGAGCGAAAAATATCTTTGTCATATCTATCCTTAAATTTCAATTATTATCTTGCTAAAACCGTATAAATATATTATAATACTAATTAAGAATATTTGCAAGAGCTTATTGGAGTTATATGATATATTTAGATAACAGTGCAACCACACCCCTGTGTGACGGGGCAAAAAAGAAAATAGCAGAAATGACCGAAATTTTCGGTAATCCCTCCTCTCTTCATTCCGAGGGCTTGAAGGCGGAGAAGGAGCTGACTCTGGCAAGGGAAACGGTAGCCAAAAGCCTTGGCGCGCGTGCCGACGAGGTGTATTTTACATCCGGCGGAACAGAGTCCGACAACATTGCAATTCTTGGTGCGGCAAAGAAAAACGCCAAGGTGGGTAAAAAGATAATAACTACAGATTCCGAGCATCCTGCCGTAGCAAGAGCTCTCGATTATCTGGAGGGCGAAGGCTGGCAGATAGTGAGACTTTCCACCAAGGGCGGAAAGATAAATATGGCGGAGCTAGAAGAGAATCTGTCACCCGATATAGCACTGGTTACGGTAATGCGTACCAACAATGAGACGGGCGCAATATACGACGTTGCATCGGTGTCAAGGGCAGTGAAAAAAGCTTCTCCCAGAGCAATTGTACATAGCGATTGCGTTCAGGCGTATATGAAGGAAAAACTGTCTCTTGCAGCTCTTGGAGCAGATATGATATCGGTGTCAGCTCACAAGGTACACGCCTTGAAGGGAACAGGCGCTTTGATAGTAAAAAAAGGTCTCGTTATTCCTCCTCATACATATGGCGGAGGACAGGAGAAGGGTCTGAGAAGCGGTACAGAAAATACCGTTGGTATTGCCGCCATGGGAGCGGCTGTGGATGAGTTGACCAAGACTGCCGATAGGCTTGAACGCTTATCCAAGCTGTATGCCTATACAGCAGAAACCCTTGGAAACCTTGACGGAGTAAAGCTTAATATTCCCGAAAACCCCTGTATTTCCATAGTGAATATATCATTGGCAGGTTATCGAAGCGAAATACTTTTGCACAAGCTGTCAAGTGACGGGATTTTTGTATCAAGCGGTTCGGCTTGTTCCGCAAAGAAGGGTAAGAGCGGTGTACTTGAAGCCTTCGGACTGACCGACAAGGAAGCCGACGGAGCACTGCGCATAAGCCTGTCCCATTATAATACCCAGTCGGATATAGATGCCTTGGCTCAAAGCTTGAAAAACGCAATGTCCGGCATCGCTAAGGTAAAGTGAAACTTCGGTTATACCAAAACTGTTTTTTTCGATTCCGACAAAATTTAGCGCAAGACGAGGAAACAAGAACAGGTGGAGGAAAATTTACTTTGGTAAGTTGACGAAGACCTGTTTGCAGTTGACAAAGTATTGCACGAAATTTTTAAGGAAGCAAGGTGTCGCGTACTTAAAAGTACAGCAGTCCGAGCAACACGCGAAGAAAATGAAATTTTCAAAAAAAGGAAGAAAACCGAAGGTTTTCAACAATAAAAAAGCGGTCAGCGACCGCTGGCAATGCTCGCCTATCGTAACCTTTGAATATAACCCTGCAATGAAAAACGGCGAGGTTGATTTAATGCAATTTCCTAGCATATAAAAAAGCGGCTAGCAGCCGCCAGCAATGCTCGCCTATCGTAACCTTTGAATATAACCCTGCAATGAAAAACGGCGAGGTTGATTTAATGCAATTTCCTAGTATATAAAAAAAGATATAACACCGAAGAGATGTGTTTGCACGACATAAGACTCGTGAGATATGGTAATAAGTCATATTAACCTTTCATTTTCGGTTTACACCCCCAAATTACGTCTTTTGCCGGAAGCCCCAAAAGGTGGGAGTTTTGGAGGGGAAATCGCGGAGTGCGATGGCGTCGGCGTACTTTTGTACGCCAGCCCGAGCAACCCGCAAAGAAAATGAAATTTTCAAAAAAGGAAGAAAACCGAAGGTTTTCAACAATAAAAAAGGATATAACACCGAAGAGATGTGTTCGCACGACATAAGACTCGTGAGATGTGGTAATAAGTCATATTAACCTTTCATTTTCGGTTTACACCCAAAAGAACCACCGTAAGACAACATAACAAAAAGGAGATAAAACTTATGAAGATGTCATTCAGATGGTACGGAGAATCCGACCCAATATCACTGGAGTATATCCGACAGATACCGGGTATGCGTTCGGTAGTCAGCGCTATATACGACGTAGCGCCGGGCGAAGTATGGCCCGAGGAAAGCCTTAAAAAAATGAAGGAGACAGTAGAAGCAAATGGTCTGTTGTTTGATATAGTGGAATCGGTTCCCGTTCCCGAGAACATCAAGCTTGGCAGCCAGGACGCCGACCGACTTATCGATGTGTACTGCGAGAACATCAGAAGATGTGCAAAATACGGCGTAAAATGTATTACTTATAACTTTATGCCTGTGTTTGACTGGACAAGAACACAGCTTGACAAGACAGCTCCCGACGGCTCTACAAGTCTTGTAATGTACTGGGACCAGATGAGAGACCTTGATCCCCTTAAGGACGATATCCACCTTCCCGGCTGGGATTCTAGTTATACACAGAGCCAGGTTCGTGAGCTTATTGCGGCATACGGTGAAATAGGTGAAGAGGGACTTTGGAAGAACCTTGAAAAGTTTTTGAAGAAGATTATCCCCGTTGCAGAGGAATGCGGTGTAAGAATGGCGATACATCCCGACGATCCGCCATATCCCATTTTCGGTATTCCCCGTATTATTACCTGTGAGGAAAATCTTGACAGAATGCTTAAGATAGTTGACAGCCCCGCAAACAGCCTTTGTCTGTGTACAGGTTCTTTGGGCTGTGCAAAGTCAAACGACGTTGTGGCAATGGTTCGCAAGTATTCGGCAATGGACAGAATAGCGTTTATGCATATGAGAAATATCGTTATAATGGAGGACGGAAGCTTCGAGGAAAGCGGACATCTTTCGGCCTGCGGAAGTTTGGATATGTATGAAATAACCAAGGCGCTTGTGGAAACAGGCTTCGACGGTTACGTACGTCCCGACCACGGCAGAATGATATGGGGCGAAACAGGAAAGCCCGGTTACGGTCTCTATGACAGAGCTTTGGGTGCCGCTTATATCAACGGCTTGTTTGAAGCTTGCGAAAAGGCGGCCAGTCTCCGCTGACAAAGCTCGCCTATCGTTATACTGTCGGTATTGAAATACAGTAAAACGGCGAGGTCGTAATTACCGAGAGAATTTCCACAAAGTGAAAAGGCGGCCAGTCTCCGCTGACAAAGCTCGCCTATCGTTATACTGTCGGTATTAAAATACAGTAAAACGGCGAGTTTGCGATAAAGTGAAAAATCAACTGAATAATTAAAGGGGGCTTTTACAGCCTCCTTTTAAATTATTTTAAGCTATCAATTATTCCCTGTACGTATTCTGCATATACTTTTCCTATGTATTCAGCTCCCTTGGTAGTGGGTACGTTTGTTCCGTTGGAGGGATGAACTCCGTCGGGCAGGTACTCTGTGTGCTCTTCGTTAATGAATTTTGACGAAAGCAATCCGTCAAGAGGAACGTATACGGCGGCAAATTCACGCGCCAGTTTTCTGACGGTTTGAATTTTCGGGTCAAGGTCAATTCTGAAAAACGTCTTATCCTCAACAGGACCGAGGAAAGGCTCCATCATCATAATTTTTGCATTGGTTTTTTCTTTTATAGCCGTAAGCACTGTACGGTAACGCTCTTCAAATACCTCATCGGGTATCCAGTCGCGCTCGTTGGCGTGATGCCATACGTCGTTGATTCCTATGAGTATGGAAACAACATCGGGCTGAACGTCAACAAAATCCTTTTGAAGTCTGTCAACAAGATCCTTCGTTTGATTTCCGCTTATGCCAAGGTCAACAAATTCAAATTCAACGTCAGGGTTGTTTTCTTTTATAAGCTTGGCTGCAAATTTCGGATATCCGTGACCGAGGTCGTGAACGTTTTCTCTGTCTCTGCCTGCGTCAGTTATGCTGTCGCCTTGAAATAAAATTTTCATAATACTTTCTCCTTGATTAATTCGGTTAATTTCATTATACAACAGCTTTTCCATAAGTCAATAGCAATTGTAAGGGAACTTCAACAATTGTTGATTTTCAGTTGATGTTTTATTGACAAAAAAGATGTAATATATTACCATAAAAAGCGGCTAGCAGCCGCCGGCAATTCTCGCCTATCCCAAGCTTTGCATATGTTCAAAAAAGCGAAACGGCGAGGGTGTAATAATCGAGAAATTTCCTATAAAGTAAAAATATAGTGATGAGGAATTATGAGGTGAAAAAATGTTCAAAATACTTGTAGCCGAGGATGACAGAGAGCTCAGAATGCTTTTTGAAAAGGTGCTTGTACAAAACGGTTACGTTACAAAGGGCGTTTCCAACGGTAAAGAGGCACTTGACGCAATAGACAGGGAGTACTTCGACCTTGTCATTTCCGACATAATGATGCCTGTGATGGACGGCTATGAAATGCTTAGAGAGCTGAGACGTTCCCACAGTAACGTGCCTGTTCTTATCATTACCGCCAAGGACACCTTTGACGATATGAGACGGGGCTTTGTGTCGGGCGGTGACGATTATATGATAAAACCCATAAACATAAACGAAATGGTGCTCCGTGTGGGTGCCTTGCTCCGACGTGCAAGCTCTATTCACGAAAGGCGTATCACTATCGGCTCTACGGTAATGGAGTGCGATTCCCTGACCGTAACGGTTGACGGAAATTCCACGGTATTACCTCAAAAGGAATTTATGCTTCTCTACAAAATGGCATCATTCCCGGGCAGAATATTTACCCGACAGCAAATGATGGACGACGTGTGGGGCTATGACAGTGAAAGCGATACTCATACGGTAGACGTGCACATAGGCAGATTGAGAGATAAATTCAGGGGCAATCCCGATTTTAAAATAGTTACAATGCGCGGAATGGGATATAAGGTGGAAAAGCTATGAAAAAAGTTGACAGTAAAGTACAGGTAAAATCAAAAATAACGATAAAATGGCTGTTTACCGCGGTTATCCTTGTTGAAATACTCTTGGTCATCGCTGTATCTACGGGAATTGTAACCCTTTCAAACAGCCGGCTTGACACCGTGATACGTATCCCCGCTTTTGTGTGGGTGCTGATATTTTCTGCCATTCTGGGAAGCATAGTTACGTATTTCGTTACTTATTTTTTGCTCAATCCTATAACCGAGCTGAGCAGGGCAATGAAAAAGGTGGCAAACGGCAACTTCGACGTTACCATCGATAAGAAGGGCGTAGTGCGTGAAATGAAGGAGCTTTATGCCAGCTTCAACCTTATGACCCGTGAATTGAGAAGTACCGAGACGTTGCAAAGTGATTTCGTGTCAAACGTGTCCCATGAATTCAAGACACCCCTTGCCGCTATCGAGGGATACGCTACACTTTTGCAGGATAAGTCCTTGAGCGAGGAGCAAAGGGAGGAGTACACCGAAAAAATAAGGTCCAGCACCTCAAGACTGTCCGAGCTCGTGAGAAACATTTTGCTTCTCTCAAAGGTAGAAAATCAGGTTATCGACAAAAACGAAGAGGCATTCCGCCTTGACGAGGAGATAAGACAGTCGGTGCTTTCCTTGGAGAGCGAATGGACAAAAAAGGATATTATCTTCGATATTGACCTTGAGCCTGTACTGTGGGTGGGCAATCAAGGTGTTCTCAGCCACGTATGGACAAATATTATTTCAAATGCTATAAAATTCAACTCCGAAGGCGGCTTTGTGGGAATACAGCTTTCGGATGAAATCGATTGCGTGGTGTTTACTGTCACGGACAGCGGACCGGGTATCAAGCCATCGGACGCCGAGCATATTTTCGAGCGCTTTTATCAGGGAGACACCTCGCATCGTCAGGAGGGTAACGGCTTGGGATTGGCTCTGACAGCACAGATATGCAACAGAATAGGTGCCGGAATAGAGGTAAAAAACCGAGCTTGCGGCGGAGCCGAGTTCAAGGTAATTCTCCCCAAATAACACTTAACAGAATATTTATAATTTTGTAATAGACAAAACACCGTTTTCGTATTAAAATATAGTGTAATTACTTTGAAAGGTGATAATAAATGTTAGAATTAAGGGGAATAAAAAAGGATTATCCTGCCGGCAACGGCAAGGTCGAAGCGCTTCGCGGTATCAATTTGAAGTTCCGTGAAAGTGAGTTCGTGTCCATTCTCGGTCCTTCGGGCTGCGGAAAGACTACGATGCTGAATATTATCGGCGGGCTTGACCAGTACACAGAGGGCGATCTTATCATCAACGGTGAGTCTACAAAAAATTTCAGCGACAGAAATTGGGATACCTACAGAAACCACTCCATAGGCTTTGTGTTTCAAAGCTATAATCTGATTCCGCATCAGACGGTACTGCAGAATGTGGAGCTGGCTTTAACTCTTTCGGGAGTGGGCAAGATAGAGCGTCGCCAAAGAGCTATGAAGGTGCTTGACGACGTTGGACTTTCCGAGCAGATATATAAGCGTCCCTCCGAAATGTCGGGCGGTCAGATGCAGAGAGTGGCTATAGCCCGTGCGCTGGTAAATAACCCCGATATTATTCTTGCTGACGAGCCAACGGGTGCTCTTGATACAGAGACAAGCGTACAGGTAATGGAGATACTTAAAAAGGTTTCTCACGACCGACTTGTAATTATGGTAACCCACAATCCCGAGCTTGCGCAAAAGTATTCAACCCGAATAATAAAAATGCTGGACGGCGTTATTACAGATGATTCAAAGCCTGTGACCTCCGAGGAAACAGAGGTGTCGGCTGAGCCTCTCACAGGGGCAAAGAAGCCTTCGATGTCCTTGAAAACTTCTTTTGGGCTGTCCCTCAAAAATCTTTTTACAAAAAAGGGAAGAACTCTTCTCACTGCATTTGCAGGCTCAATTGGTATCATCGGCATTGCATTGATATACTCACTGTCACAAGGCTTTACCACGTATATCGATGAGGTACAGGAGAGCACCCTGTCATCTTATCCCTTGACTGTGGAATCCTCAGTTATGGATATGACATCTCTTATGGAGACCTTTATGGGAATGTCGTCCGAGGAGGCAGACCACTCTCTTGACGGCGTTTACGTAAAGCCTGCAATGTACAATATTATAGAAGCAATGAATTCTCTTGAAGCAGAGGAAAACGACCTTAAATCCTTTAAGCACTTCATAGAAAAGGAAAAGTCCGATTCGGAATCCAAGCTTGCAAGCGCACTTAACGGAGTGCAATATACCTACGATATGAATATGCTTGTGTATACCGAGGGACCCAACGGAGATATAATTTACTCGGATACACAGTCGCTTCTTCAGGAGCTGGCATTGAAATATATGGGAGTGGACTTTTCTTCCATGATGTCAGCCCGTGAGCAGATGGCATCGGGCAATTCCGCAATGGGTATGTTTGTCAGCGGAGGAGGAATGAAGCTGTGGCAGGAAATGCTGCCGGGTAAGGACGGCTCGCCTGTGAGCAAGCTTGTGAGCGACCAGTACGACCTTATTTACGGCTCGTGGCCAAACAGCTTTAACGAGGTCGTGCTTGTGGTGGATGAAAACAATGAGCTTGACGATATGACGCTGTATGCTCTCGGTCTTACCACCGAGGAAGAGGCGGGAAGTATTGTTCGCGCCGCAGTTGAGAAAACAGAGCTGGCAAGAAACACAAAAAGCTGGTCATACAAGGAAATATGCGACAAAGAGTATAAGATAGTCCTCAATTCTTCTTGCTATACCCTTGATGAAAACACGGGTCTGTATACGGATATGAGAACCACCGATGCAGGCTTGAGATACCTTTATGCCAATGCCATTCCCCTCAGGGTAACAGGCATTATCCGTCCAAACGATACAAGTGAGTCCCATATGCTCACAGGCTCTATTGCCTACACTTATATGCTCACCGATCATATAATCGAGAATTCCAAAAAATCCTCGGCAGTGACAGCACAGCTTGACGACCCCGGAAGAGACATTTTCTCGGGCAAGCCCTTCCGTGACTCCTCTGCCATTACTCCTGAAATAAAGGAAGCCGACCTGAAGGCGTATGCAGATAAGCTGTCGGACGTTGAAAAGGCTGAGCTTTACGTAAAGATACAGTCCATTCCCGATGAAACCTTCGTGGCTTCACAGGTAGAGGGAACGCTTGGCGTAATGTCAAGAGAGGATATTGAGAACACTCTCGTTTCGGTAATCGTTTCGGAAATGGGAAGCTCCGAGGACGAGGTAAGGGAATACGTTGGCGCAATGTCCGACAAGGACCTTGATGCATTTATGTCATCAATGATATCCGAGCAGGTGAAAATGCAATATGCTCAACAGGTATCTCAACAGCTTTCTCAAATTCTTCCCGAACAGCTTTCCTTGATGCTTACACAGCTTTTGGATTCCACAGAAACACAACAGATGTCCGCGTGGTATGATGCTGTAATGGACTTTTCTCAGACCTCGTATGAAGCCAATATGAAGGCGCTGGGATACGTTGACCCCGATTCTCCGGCTACCATAAATCTTTATGCATCCAGCTTTGAAAACAAGGACGTTATCGAAGAGGTAATTGCAGAGTACAACCGTGGCGTTGACGAAATATCCAAGATAAAGTATATAGATTACATCGGTATAATGATGTCGTCTATTACTACCATTATTAATACGATAACCTACGTGTTGATTGCGTTTGTGGCTATTTCTCTTGTTGTTTCTTCCATAATGATAGGCGTTATAACACTTATTTCGGTACAGGAAAGAACAAAGGAAATAGGAATACTCAGAGCTATCGGTGCATCAAAGCACGACGTTTCCACAATGTTCAATGCCGAAACCATACTCATAGGCTTTGCCTCGGGCTTGCTGGGTGTTGCGGTGACCTATTTGCTGTGCATACCAATCAATGCGCTTATACACTCTCTGACGGGAATTACTACCCTCAATGCATATCTGCCTCCTGTAACGGCGGCGGTGCTTATCGCTATCAGTGTTATACTCACTCTCTTCTCGGGAATTATTCCTTCAAGAAGTGCTGCAAAGAAGGACCCCGTTGTTGCCCTCAGAACGGAATAAGGCTTAAAAATGGACTGATTTATTTGGTCATTAGCTAAGATATCTGAAAAAGGTGTCTTAGCTTTTGATTTTTTCTATTGCAAAATATTCAAAAGAGTGATATTATATTAAAATAGGTGTATTATTTGCGTATGACCAAGAGAAAAAAGTAAATATTTAAAAGAAAATTGTATAAAACTATTGCATATTTATACAAAGTGTGCTAATATACTGTATAATTATAAAGCGGCTAGCAGCCGCCGGCGATGCTCGCCTATCGTAACCTTTAAGTATAACCTACAACGTAAAACGGCGAGAGCACAATAATCCGGATATTTCCCATAAAGTAAATTGAGAGGCGATAAAAATGAAGAAAATATTTATTGACGGCAGTGCGGGAACAACAGGACTGCGTATTCACGAAAGACTTGGAAAGAGAAAAGAGTTTGAAATTATTGCTCTGAGTGAAGAAAAGCGCAAGGACCCAGAGGCACGTGCTGAAATAATAAACGAAAGCGACGTGACCTTCCTTTGCTTGCCGGATGCGGCGGCAATAGAGGCAGTTGCTATGGTTAAAAATCCCAATACCGTAATTATTGACACGTCAACGGCTCACAGAACAAATCCCGAGTTTGCATACGGATTCCCCGAGCTTGACAAGAGCTTCGAGGACAAAATAAAGGCTTCAAAGAGAATAGCCGTTCCCGGATGTCATGCAGGCGGATTTATTGCGCTGGTATATCCATTGGTGCAGGCGGGCATTATTTCTCCCAATCTCAATCTGTTTTGCCATTCAATAACAGGCTACAGCGGAGGCGGTAAAAAGATGATAGCCGAGTACGAGGGTGATGAGCGCAGTTCACTGCTGTCAGCTCCCCGTCAATACGGCTTGACACAGACTCACAAGCACCTTAAGGAAATGAAGGCTGTTACGGGCATAAATGAATTTCCAATCTTCTCACCCATCGTCAGTGATTTCTACAGTGGAATGACCGTGACCGTACCTTTGTTTGCTTCGCAGATAAAGGGAAGTGCCGAGGATATAAAGGCAATTTACAAATCGAAGTATAACACTCCCATTGTAAAGTATGTAGAAGAAGCATCCGACGACGGATTTGTGTCGGGACTTTCAATGGCGTTTAAGGATTCAATGACGGTAACAGTGTCGGGAAACGACGAGAGAATACTTCTCATTGCACAGTATGATAACCTTGGCAAGGGCGCTTCCGGTGCGGCGATAGAATGCCTCAACCTCGCCATGGGACTTGCTCCCGAGACAGGACTGGAAATATAAAATGTGGCAAAGGGAAGATAAGTTTTAATAAAAGCGGTCAGCGACCGCTGGCAATGCTCGCCTATCGTAACCTTTGAATATAACCCTGCAATGAAAAACGGCGAGGTTGATTTAATGCAATTTCCTGGTATATAAAAAAGGATATAACACCGAAGAGAAGTGTTCGCACGACATAAGACTCGTGAGATAAGGTAATAAATTATATTAACCTTTCATTTTCGGTTTACACCCCAAAATTACGTCTTTTGCCGGAAGCCCCAAAAGGTGGGAGTTTTGGAGGGGAAATCGTTCATCCCGAAGCCGTCGCCGTACTGGTGTACGGCAGTGCGAGGGAGGGACGAAGAAAATGAAATTTTCAAAAA
>JAZSDT010000118.1:0-9755 GCA_045531285.1 Eubacteriales bacterium | reverse complement strand
TCCTGCTGCCGGATCTTCGGGATAAAATCCCATATCGGCGGCATTGAGAACAACCGTTTCAACAAAACGACCTGTCTTATCTATATCGTCGAAAATATCGATTACCTGTTGCTCATTGCGAATGTTACACTCATAACCCTTGGAAAATATGCCATAATCCCCAGCAAGCTTTTTGGCAGATGCAGCAGCATCAGTACCTCTTCTGCTGGTAATAAACACGTCCCATCCCTGCCGTGCGAAAAATTCGGCAATTCCGTAGCCCGTACCGGATTGAGCTCCTGTTATAAATACCGCTCTGTTCATTATTTCACCTTATCAAAAACTCTCACGTGGTCTACTATAAATGCATCATCTATAAACTCACCTTCAACCTTTTGGGGATTATTGGAGCGATAGCCTCTTACCTCTGTTGTCAGCAGAATAAACTGCGGTACGTGAGATACGTTCTCGTTACATCTTGATATTTCCTTACCGTCACAATAAAAAACGTATCCATCCGGCTGCCAATCCATTCCAAAATAATGCCAACCGTCTTCTGTTTCGGCAACGTCGTACGTAACTCTTCCCTGTTCTCTGAATTGCTTGCCATATCCGCCCATAATGTTTCCTGTTGTAGCCTCTCCTAAGTGAAAATGCTCCATAATATCCGACTCTATGCCGCACCATTCAGGCTCGAAGCGTGTGCCTATTGACGGAGACTGCGTCCAAAAGGCGCTCCACATTGTTTCAGGGTCGTTTTGAAATTTACATCTACATTCATAATAGCCGTAGCGATGAACAAATTTCGGCTCGGGAAGAACTCCCAACGGCCAGAACTCGTTTTCTCCCCAAGGGTTTTGTGTGTTGCTTTTGGGAATATCAAAAGAATTAGAACCGGTCTGCAGCTGAGGCGAAACGTAATACCCGTTCTTCTCGGTCCTGTGAAGCTCAACGTGGCTGTTTCCGTCAAGAACTACACCCTTGTCGGTATAAGCCTCATTTCTTTTGCCCCAAAAATCAAGACGAAAATCCCATTTTGTTCTGTCAAGCTCTGTTCCGTCAAATTCGTCTGCCCATATCAGCTTCCATTCACCTTCGGGCAAAAAGCTGGGTTCATGATTCTTTACTTCAAATTTTTTCATAATCCTCTCCTAAAAATAAAACTCCGTTTTTGCAGGTCTTATATCCGTCAAAGCTCCTGTATAATGACGAAGAGTATGTACCTGGTACGGATGATTCAAGCACTCTTCCTCATTTATTTGGATTCCAAGTCCTGGTTTATCGGGAACGGTGATATATCCGTCCTTGTATTCAAGGCACTCGTTTGTAACGTCACGTCTCCACTCCACGTCGCTGTACATTATCTCAAGTATCGAAAAATTTGGACAGCAAGCCGCAAGCTGCAGGGTTGCCGCGTTCGCAACTGGTCCCGAAGGGTTGTGGGGAGCAAAGGGAATATATCTGGATTCTGCCTCCGCAGCTATTTTTTTAAGCTCCATAATACCGCCTGCGTGGGAAATATCGGGCTGAATATAGTCAGCGGCATTTTTGTCAAACAGCGGTCGGTAATCCCAACGCGTGTAAAGGCGCTCACCCGCCGATATTGCCACAGGAGACCTGTCCTTAACTTCCTTTAAAGCATCAAGGTTGTCGGGCGGAACGGGTTCTTCAAAAAACATCGGCTTGAACTGTTCAAGCTCCTTGGCGATTTTGATACCTGTGGGCACGTTAAATCTGCCGTGTCCCTCTATCAGCAGATCAACACCGTCACCAACAGCTTCACGAACTGCCGAAACGCATTCAAGAGCCGTATTTAAATCCTTATTGGATATTTCAAGATATGACTTACCAAAGGGGTCCCACTTCATCGCACTTACTCCTCGCTGAACGGCAATTTTAGCCTTTTCGCCAAATTCATGAGGTGTTTTTGCACCTGCAAACCATCCGTTGACGTAAATTCTTACCCTTTCGTTTACCTTGCCGCCAAGAAGCTGATATACGGGCACGTTAAGATACTTGCCCAAAATATCCCACAGTGCCATCTCTACAGCCGAAAGTGCCGACATCAGCACGGCACCTCCGCGCCAATATGCGTCGCGGTATATATCGTGCCAATGCTTTTCTATATTCAGAGGGTTTTTACCTACCAGATACTCCCTGATATGTTCAACCGCACCTGTCAGCGCCTTTTCTTTGTATTCTAAGGTTGCCTCTCCCACACCTTCGATTCCTTCATCGGTGTATACCTTCACAAACACCCAGTTGGTGCGAAAGCAATCAACAACAAAAGCTTTAACGTCCGTTACTTTCATATATAATTCCTACCTTGACAATTTTACGCTTTAATTGTATTATATATTTTACTGGATTTATATAATAATTTTACTATTTTTATTAGATATCTTATTAAAGAGGCTTGTTATGAAGTTACCGGAAATAGTTGCAATAGGCATTTACAATTCAGATATTGCTGCAAAAAACGTTTCTGTCAGTAAAAACCGACACACATCAATGTTTGAAATTGAATTGCCATTGATTGAAGGAGGCGTTTCGTATATCGATTCTGTTTCCACGCAAATCGTTCCAAATATGATAATCTGTGCAAAGCCGGGACAAGTACGGCATACAAAGTTTCCGTTTAAATGCTACTACGTACATATGATCGTACCCGAAGGCAGTTTACACGACGTTTTAATGAGTGCCCCTTCGTTTTTTGAAACCGCCAAAACAGATAAGTATAAAAAAATCTTCTCGCAGTTAGTTAAGCATTACAGCACCCTTGCCGAAGGCGAGGAAATTATACTGCAAAGCCTTTTGTTAGAGCTTATTTATACCATAAGCAAAGATTCAATATTCAAAAGTAAAGACGGTGCTTCATCAAAAAACAACTCGGTAATTGAGGAGTCTTTAAATTACGTTAAAGAGCATCTGACCGAAGATTTGAACCTGGAAATCGTGGCAAAATCCATGTCTTTCAGCCCGATACATTTTCACAATACATTCAAGGCGGCTACAGGCAAAACCTTACGCGATTACGTAGAAGAACAGCGTATAAAAAAATCCGTAAATCTTCTGCTGACAACAGATTATTCGCTTACAAAAATAGCCTATGAGTGCGGTTTTTCTTCACAAAGCTATTTCAGCTACGTTTTCAAACGCAGAATGAAAAAAACTCCCAGAGAATACGCAAAAGAGTTTTATAGCAAATATGAAATATAAAAGAATGAAGCTGCCGGCGCTTACACATTAACACTAAAAATTAAAGCAAGTCCGAAATCGGACTTGCTTTATGTGTAGGTATGGATTATTTTTTAAAGTTAATTATTTTCTTTTCAATTTTATAGTTAGTAAAGGTTTTCCAAACGTCTCCTTTTTTTACCTCACCGCCTGACGTAAAATCAAAATACATTTTGTTATACGCTCCGCCGCCGTTGTCTCGAAGGCACAGCACAGGCTCTCCGTAAGTACTGTAATCGTTTACCGCCATAGTAAAATACAGACCGCTTTCCTTTCCGTAAACCGTAGCAGAAGTTGCTCCCTTGACCGTTGGAGATGTAGATATATCCAGGTCACAAGGCTGAGTCAAATTAGTATAAAAACTATCTGTATATAACTTTGCCGGCGGCATCATCGCAAGATAACAATAACCAAGCACATAGTCTCCAAGCCATTCTACGCTTTGGTCAAGACGAATACCGTCCGCCGAAAAAGTATATTCCTTGTGGTGTTTTATTACCTCGGTAACACTGTCCAATGGGTCATAGCCAACTGAATCCTCAATTACCCTAAGGGTATCGATTTCGGTTGCCTCGTTGAAAGCTTTAATATCGGTCTCTACGCCGTTCACAATGAAGCTGATAGAAGTTGCGCGCTCATCACCGTGAGCATGACCGCCTATAAAGTCGGGTCGCTCAGCTATTTTGAGTGCCATATCCCACTCGCCAACTACAGTTATCGCTACGGGATTGCAAAGAGCATCGTCACACGTATACGCAAATGACAAACGCCATATGTCAGCGTTTGCTTCCTTCCAAACCGTGTGTCCGTAGGTGTGGTCTATATACCCTATCTCAGTAGGGATATAAATATGTACCCCTTCCGTTGAATGCTCCTGACGAAAGTTCGAATCATACTTTATTTGTACCTTCTTCATAACGTACTCCTTAGTTTTATAGACTTGATTTTTGATAACAAGTTCATTTTATATTATGCTATAATTTTTTTCAAAAATCAATACTTAATATAGCGAAAAGCAGTAAGTAGATAAAAAACTTACTGCTTTTCATAGGTCAGCCTATTTTTTAAATTCTCCGCTTTAAAGAGCATATCATCAATAAATATCCCATACTCCAAGGTCTGGTCGCGCATAAGCACGTGAGTCACCACACCAACAAGCTTTCCGTTTCGGACAATGGGTGAGTCCGACAGGAGTGTTGTCAATAAGATACAACATATTTTTGTTTTTGAAGTTTTGAAGGTAGTTATGAAGAAAACGCTTATACCGCTCTTTTCTGATATTCATATCCTTTCAGTGCTTGTATTTCTTTACGGCTTCAATAAGTCTTTCTGCGGCAACCTTTGCCTTCAATGCGAAGTCCTTATATGTGGGCTCTGTCGAGTTGCCCTCGTTGGAGCCATACAGTATTTCCAGCATTATCGTTCCGTCGTATCCGCTTTCCGCCAATCTCCTTCCCACATCCTCGAAATCTACCTTACCTGTATACGGAATGTGATGGTCATCCTTGACTATGCTGTTATCGTGAATATGAAGTGCCGCAAGCTTTTCTGCAAATTTAGGCATTGGTTTTTCGTCCTTAAGTCTGGAATACTCGTGACCGCAATCCCAGCAGAATTTTGAATCGGGAACTAAGCTCATTACATATTCCAGATTTTTTGTATACGCCAGATTTTCAAAGGCAATGGTCACACCCATTTTCCTTGCATAATCTCCTATAGCCGTATATCTCTGTCTTGTATACTCGTTTATAGAGATTTCCGGCTCATCATATGGAGGATGAATAACAATTACGGGTATATTGTTCTCGGCACATTTTCGGATATTCAACATAATCCTTTCAGCCATAATATCACCCTTTGCTTCGGGTCTGCACATATCCTGAACGACATACACTTCATCATTGCTCACAAATCTGTACTCGGAATGCAAATTATCGCAGACAATACCTGCCTCATTTACAGCTTCAAGTACCCTTTCAAGCTCGGGATGTTTGGCATTGACGAAGGTATGGAGCACTCCTATTTCCTTCAAGATTTTTATCTGCTCATATACATCCACCTTACAGCCTATATACAGCATAATTCCCGCTTCCATTTTTACAACTCCTTACAGTTTACAATATAAAATTCTACTGACCTTTATTTTTTAAGCGCTTTTCTCTTCTTGATGAATACGGATATAATAATTACGGCAACTACAATCGCAACAGCACTTAGTACAATAGTTTTTGTGTTGCTTGTTGCATTACTATCCTGCTTTTCCGTCGATGAAGAATTCTCCTGGGGATTTTTTGTGACGCTTGTTACATCACTGTCCCGACTATCCGTCGATGAAGAATTCTCTTCGGGAATTTCTGTGACTATATCACGCTTCTGTTTTCCCATCCATGAAAAATTCGTATTAGTGTACATCTCATGCTTTATATTGTGATTTGCACGCTTGAGCGAGATAGTTTTCGCGTTTGGATAATCCTCCAACGCCTGTGACATAACTTCAAATGCCTCATAAACAACCGTCTCGTCCAATGTTCCGTGGAAAATACGCACAGGAGTATCCTTCCACAAATCCACTGTATCCGGATCTCCGATTCCCGCACCGATAATTGCCGCAGCAAATACATCGGGACAATCTCTCAGCATCGTAAACGAGCCGATTCCTCCCATTGAATGACCTGCCAGATATAATCTTGACGCATCAATTTTATATGTGTTTTCCTTATACAAAATACCTTTTTTCAAAAATTCTGACATCAGCTTTTGGGTTGCGCGAAGATAGGGTGATGAGTCGGAATTGTCAACAGTGGAACCGACAACAACATCAAGTCCGCTCCAATATGCATTTGTGGAAGTTTTGCTGCCTGCGACAGTTCCGGGTGCCTGAGGAGCAAGAATGATACAGTTCTCTATACATTTGGCAATCGGTTCGGAATATTTGAAAAGGTCCTTTGACCACGGAGTAATTTTTGCATCACGAATGTAACCCATCGAGCCTCCGTGAAGATATACAAGAATGGGATATTCTATACTGTCGTCATAATTTTCGGGAAGGTACACACTATAACGAAGTGCGCCGAATTCCATATCGGGGCGGACAATCTCTCCTTTAATTGTGTTCCAGACTCTGCCTGAATTGTTTTCTACCGTGCCTTCTTCGTTTACAGTAATTTCTGTTTCAACTTCGGGATGAGGATACATCGCTCCCTGCGCATAAGCCACATTAATGCAAGTCAGTGTCATAGCAAGGGCAAAAATCATTACCATTAACCGTTTCACAATTATTTGTTCTCCTTTACGTTATTTGTATATTTCATAGCAAGCTTTGTTATACCTTCAAAATCGTTTTCGTCAATCATTTTTTTCTTTACTATTCCCGAGCCTATGCCTATCCCACAGGCACCTGCTTGAAAATAGCTTTGCATATTGTTTTCATCAACTCCTCCCACTGCCAGGAGTCTGACGTTTGAAAGGGGCGCTTTAACGTCCTTGATATAATTACATCCCATAGAGCCAACGGGGAATACCTTTACAAAATCCGCACCGCATCTCTTTGCGGCGGCAATCTCGGTAGGGGTAAGAGCTCCGGGGATGGATACCAATCCAAGCTCCTTTGTCTTTTGTATCACTAAAGGATATGTATCGGGGGATATTATAAATTTGCCACCCGCTTTTTTAGTAAGTTCGACCTGCTTTTCGGTGAGAACAGTTCCTGCACCAACAGTCATTTTGTCTCCGAAATGCTCAACAAGGCTGTGAATTCCCGATGCTATTTCTTCGTCGCTGACCTTTCCGCTTGCATCGTACGTACATTCAATGAGGCGTATCCCTCCGTCATACATTGCCTGAGCAAGGGGTATAAGTTTTTCTTTGGAAACGCCCCTTACTATTGTTATTATCTTCTCCTTGAGAATAGTGTTAATTACAGCTTCCATATTTTTTCCTTTCCTTTACGTGATCTCCCACAGATATCTTAACGATTCCTTGAATCTTTTGCTTTCCTCTTCGGTTTCTATGGCTGTACTTTCGCAAACCTTATGATAGCACTCGATAAATGTTTTTTCTGTTCTTTCAACTCCTATATCTGTTATACGGTAGGGCATATTATATTTTTTCATAAGTTCTAAAAGCATTTTGTTATTTCCTTCTTCGCCGTTAAAATGGTTCTGGATTAGAAGTCCTACCCCAACGATTTCGCCGTGAAGGTATGGCTTGGAGCTTTGGGGAAATAAAAATCTGATTGCTTCGTAAAATTTATGAGCAACTGCTGTCTGATTTGAGCCTCTTGCAATTCCACTGATAACGCCTGTTGCCACAATAGATGTAAATATAATGTTTTCCACATCATCGGTTATTTCGCCTTTTAGCATATCATCAATGCACTTATGGATTTTATCCCTCAAAAGCTTATGTGAGTATTTTGACATCACATATGCATAATCAAGACCTATAGGGTAATCTGTTGTTTCCTCTGTGAACCTCTGTTTGATTTCAACAAACTTTGCAAGTGCATCAAATACTCCTGAAAGAAGCAAGCGTATAGGCTGAGCTGCAATAACCGCCGTATCGGCTATAACTCCGTCCACCTCATATCCAAGATGCAAAGAACCTACGGTTCGCCCATCGGGGGTATAACGAACACTTAAAGGCGTATATGCCGCACAGGTAGCGCTTGAGGTAGGAATGTTAATAACGGGTAACTTTGCATAATATCCGCACAGCTTAGCAAAATCGCATATCACTCCTCCTCCCACGCCTACTATAACATCATAGTCCTTTTCTGCCGCAAACTGTGAAAACTCTCTTGCACGCTCCTCATTGCATGTGCCGGTGTGCACTACTATTTCATATTTATTGCAGTTATCCTTTACGCTTTCCTCTATTGCGGAGCGTGTTATTTCAAGGGCTGTCTTCCCACCTATAATAAGGGGTGAAGTGCCGAGTCTCCCTATCTCTTCTCCTACTTTTTTAACATATCCCACTCCCTGAAGATACCTTCCGCATCCTATTCTGAATGATTCTTCTTTTATTGGCATATAAAAACCTCTCAAAATTTTTTTGACATATTTAGATTATAATGTTATAATAAGCCTAAGTAAATACAACTAATTGACGAATACTTCATAATTATTGCTGTTTCGGAGGGATTGATATGAATTTCAGCGCATACCAGGACACAGATAACGGCATTGCAGGCATTTCCGTTGTGAGCAGTGGACATATATTTGCCCAAAAGGGCAGAAAAATAGACCGCCCAAAAGGACGGTCGGATTATCTTCTGTTCTATATAGCAAAAGGCAAGGAGCATTTTTTTCTTCAAAATGAAGAGATTGCCAATTCAGGCTCATTTATACTCTTTAGACCTTTCGAAAAGCAGGAGCACATATATTTAGAAGATACCACAGGAGAATTCTACTATGTACACTTTAAAGCCCCCGACGGCTTTGAACTGTTCGGCTTTGAAAGCTCTGTTATATACAACACAAATCCAAGTACGCAAATACGCGACATATTCGAAGAGATTATAAACGAGCTGCAAACAAAACAGCCTGCCTATGAAATGATATGCGTTTCAAAGCTTTTCAATCTGTTTTCCCTCTTAATCAGGAAAACAGCCAAAGAATCAGCACCTCAGGGCAGATATTTCGATAAGATATCCTTTGTTATTCAAAACATGAATAAGGAATATCAAAACAACTACTCTTTAGATGACTATGCCGGAATGTGCAATATAAATAAGTTCCATTTCATAAGAATATTTAAAAGTATAACTGGCGTTTCCCCTCTTGAATACAGAAACAATATAAGATTTGACCACGCAAAAGAACTGTTGTCGGATACCAATATCCCCATAAACGAAATCGGACGTAGCTTAGGCTATTCCTCCGACACATATTTCTGTGATGCCTTCAAAGCAAAAGCGGGAATGTCACCGAGTCAATACAGAAAAAACAGATAAGTGCATAACGAAAAGAGCTAAGATATCCTTGATGAAAAAGGTATCTTAGCTCGTATTTTTAGGTTTTTATTGCTCTACTTCCGCCGGCATATCCTCAATGAATATACCATATCCCGAGGTCTGAGCCTTCATAAGAACGTGGGTGACGGCTCCAACTAATTTACCATTATGGACGATCGGGCTACCTGACACGAGTGATGTCAATAGGGGACAACAATTTTCTTTATTATTGAAATTTTGAAGGTAATAATGAGGGAAATGAAGGAAATCCTGACGGAAATCTCATTTCTTTTTCAAATTTTTGTGTGTAGTGTATTATCGGACTTCCGCAGTTTTATTATAGGAGAGCCACTTTTAATTTCCTATTTTTA
This sequence comes from Eubacteriales bacterium, assembly GCA_045531285.1. GTDB lineage: Bacteria > Bacillota > Clostridia > Oscillospirales > SIG627 > RGIG6353. The sequence continues at coordinate 215 of JAZSDT010000118.1, read as the reverse complement.
TGAAAATCTAAAGTGTACTTTAGATTTTCATAAAAATACAACATCAAAGTCAACAAAAAAGACAGGACCTTGCAATCCTGCCTTGTAGCTTTGCTTACTCGATGACTATATATTCTCTTGAACACTGTGGAACAATTTCATCATCCCAACCTTCAAGAAAATCTTTCTCGTCAGACAACTGATTTTTTAGTTCATATCCCCTTCGAATAATTATC
>JAZSDT010000005.1:0-27723 GCA_045531285.1 Eubacteriales bacterium | reverse complement strand
CCCAAACCCCCAAAAAGCAATTTTTAAAAGCAATTTTTAAAAGCAATTTTATTAAAGGACAGTACTAAAAGCTATACGGGGATGATCATAACTCTTTTCAGCTGCTCACTATTCCCCATGCCGTTAGCATCTGCAAGGGCTGACAGACTCACGCCATAGCGCTTGCCCACGCTCCAAAGAGTATCGCTGTCCGACGGATAACAAAAAACACTGTCACTGCATTCCACAGCACTCTCCTCTATATCAGATGCCGACACAAAGCTTGCCTTATCGTTATAATAAATGTGTGCAACCGTTGTAATATCAAACGCAGCATTACCGCAGCCGTCCTCCGTCTTTACGTCAACAAAGCCAATACTCTGGCTGATATCAAAGCTCAAGTCCTTACTGCAGCTTGATACCTCAGAGGGTAGATTAAGGTGCACCGCCGTATCAAAGCTTTCCGAGACCTGACAGGGCATTTCGTCCGAAACCCCTATTGCGCTCACAGTTATTCTGCAGTTTGCAAACAGCTCGCCATTTTCAAAATAGGTGTCCCTCAGCGTTACCTCGGCACTTGCTCCCTCAACAGAGCTTATCACCTGCTTCAAAGGTATTCTTTCTTTTATTGCCGTGGTTTCCCTGAGTGTGCCCATATACTTTCTGAATTCTTTGTTATCGTATACGGGAGTGACTTTACAACCAACACCGTAAATGTCCTGCGTTACTGTAACAGGAGAATTTTCTTCCACAAGGCACTGTACTGTATAGGGAAAATCTATTTTCAGTATGCGGTTCTCGCCAAGATTGTCGGAAAGTATTTCATATTCGGGCTTAGAGCCAATTAACCTAGCCACAACCGACATATCCCCTCTTGAATCCTCCACCTCAAAGCTTCCCTTTATTTCAAGTGGCTGATAGAAGGACTGTATTCCCTGCTCACTGTCGCTTTCGGGAAGATATACACAGGAAATACCCGCATTTCCCCAAAAGCTTACGCTGTTATCCCCCGCCTTTGCTTCATCAAGGGACAGCGTGAGCACCGCCGAGAGTATTCGCTCCATTGGAGGACAGCTTTTGGGAAGCTTAATTTCCTCGCTTACCTTGAATTCTGCATCCTTGGAGGATACAATCTTAAGCACGTTAACCTGTCTTTTTATCGACTCGGTTTTTCCCTCTGAGTCGGCAAAGCATTCAAACGGTAAATTCGCTCTTACGTCTATTCCAAGGCACACGTCACATCTCACGCTCAGCCGTCTTGAGCTTTGTGCCTTGCACACAGTGTTATCCGCAAAAGCATTTACAAATGCATACACCGTATCGGCATCGGCTGTTGAAACGTCTGCCTTCGAGGTATCGTAAAAATCCGAGCTGAAGCTATGACTCTCAACGCTTCCGTTGTCCGAAACGTACACAGTATTAAACACCACCGTTCCCGACACGTCGCAAAACATCGTGCCCTCTCTTACGTATATCTTCTTTGAGGTTATTACGGGAATGCATTCGTTTTTTATCACCCTCATAATATCCGAGCAATAATCCGGAAGAGTTGAGTCGTCCTCAATTCTTATTTTTTTTACCGTTTTATAGATATCTGCACTCTGCACGTTTATCTGTGTGTTTTTCATCACGTGGCTCCTTTAACTGTTTTTTTGCTACATTTTATGTTAAAGGAGCTCTTTTATTCCTATTTTCATCCGAAAGTCGCAAAATTAAATCCCTATACCAAGCGGCACTGCCTGTATACCAGCTCCAGCCGCCCCGTCCGTTTGAATACACGTCACCGCACAAAACGTACTGCTCTGCTTTATACTCATCTGCGGGATGGCTTGATGGCTCAATGGCATCACGCAGGACTTGGGCGCGCCGTCTGTTCTCGTCCTTTTTATCAGGGGCACACAGAAGCGCCAATCCCATCCAAGCGGCAGCGTGAGTGTACTGACCGCCGTTTTCACGCAGTCCCTCGGGATAAGCTGACAGATAACCGATACTCTTATCAAATGAAGCCAAGGGAGGCGTAAACAGTCTGAACACACGCTTTTTACTGTCATACAGCTCCTTCCACGCAGAATCAAGAGCCAACGTGATCCTTGTTTCATCGCCGTCCTTGGTTATACTGTGACATATTGAGGCAAACGCCTGAGGAAGTGCGTCTATTTCAAAATAGTGACTCCCCTCAACTCCCAGTGCACTGCCGTCGGGCAAAAAGGCTCTTGCATATCGGTCCGAAAAGAAAGCGTTTTCTTCTATACCGTGCCTTATCTGTTGGGAGAAATCACTGTAGCTGTCATCGCCTGTTACCTCTTTGTAAAGATGAATAACTATTCTTGCAAAGAATGCCAGCCACACACTTTCTGAGCCTTCGGGAAGCATATTCATGCCGTCATTCCAATCGCCTCCAAGCATAAGTGGCAAAGACCTGTCTCCCAAGCCTCGCTTCACCAGAAGCTCCAGAGCATTTTTTAAATGGTGTGACACAGGGAAGGCTTCCTTTGTCTTTTGAGGATACTCATATCTGTCGCGCTCCGTAGCACTCAAGGGCTTTGAGTCTAGGTAGGGTATTTCAACACAAAGTACAGATTTGTCCTTAGTTCTCAGGATATACACAGCCGTCAGCCACACAAGCCACAAATAGTCATCCGAGCAATTGGTTCTGACGCCTCTTGCCCTGTGCCACCAATGCTGAACGTCGCCCTCTCTGTATTGATGAGATGCCATTCTCATTATATGATTACGCACCGTCAAGGGAGCAATATCAAGCAGAGTAAGACAGTCTTGTGCCTGGTCACGAAATCCCCACGCACCTCCCGACTGATAGGGCCCGCTTCGCGCCATAAAGCGTGACACAAGAGTCTGATATGAAAGCCAGAAGCAAGACTCCCCTTTCAACAGGTCACCAATGCTTTTTTGAGACAAAGCGTATACGTCGGAAAATCTGTGACCTTCAAAATAGCGGCGCACTGCCTCGTAGTGCTTTTCACTGCCTGCATATCCCAGCACAAACACAACTTCACCGCCTCTGTCACAGGCTACGCCAAATCCGTCGGATATCTTCATTTCCTTTTCAAAGGGCAGCATCAGATATCCAAAGCCCTTTGTCATGGAATCCGAGAACACGTTACGGAACACAACGGCATTGTTATCGCGGACAAAGTACTGTATTTTGCCTGACGGACGGGGAAAATCATCAAGGACGGGCAAGAATTTATACAGCAGTGAAAAGCTGTCATCCTCCACGCTGACGCTTACCGCCTTGAACATAAGGGTAGGATGCACGGCAACCTTTATATTGAACCTTCGTGAGATATACTCTGCACTGCCACAGGAAAAGCGTGTGGCGGAGGCGGAGGCACAGAGGTCCTTTTCAACGCCGTTTTTCTCCAAAATCAGCTTTTCCGAGTACCTTCCGCCCACGCTGTCATTTTCCCAATAGGTTATGCGTGACAGCCTGGAATTATATATCCAGGTATTTCCCAGAGAACGGTGGGAAAGAATCGTTCCAAAGGTGGAAGAGGCTATTACGTGAGACCTGAGAACAGGAGGCTTTGACTGTATAACTATGTCACCGTCGGCAACCTGGCATTCCTCCACCTGTGTCACGGTCCTCAAATAAGGATACTTTTTTACCCTTCTGTCGCTCGGATAGGATGCCGATGCCAGAGCCGTAAGCATATTCCTTGGAAGTGTTCTGACGTCAGCTAAGTGTATTCCGCCGCTTCTTCCCAAAAGAAAGGCACATTGTAAATGCTCTGTCAAGGCTTGTATTTCTGCCCTGCCGCCTCTGGAATATCCGCTGTCGGTTACTTCTATGACCAGCTCGTATCTGATACCCATAACGTAATGGAGCTTGTGGCAGACGATGAGCTTTTCAAGCTCACTTTGTGACACTCCCTCTCTCACCAGATAAATGGGGAAATTTCCCGATATTCCCAGAGAATACACTCCATTTTTTGAATAACCTTCGGGCATACTGCTGCAAAAGTGCTTCTCCTCAGGTCTGAATACCCTGAGCATATCCTCAAATATCTGTCTGTCAAGCTCACCGCCCGATGCGGTAAGCGCACTGTAAAACAGCTCTCTGCTCTGTCGAATGCTTCTGGAATATGGAATGTCGAGCTCTTCCGTAGCATTGGTAAGAGCTTCGCTTCTGCTTCTTCCAAAGCCTATGACAAAAGTGGTATCCGTTCTCCCTGTGAATTTACTTTTTAAAAATACACAGGGTGAGATTGGAACAGACTCAACAGGAGAAGTAAGACTGTTTTCGGTTGTCCTGACAAGCTGTTCAAGGCTGAATTCCTCCCCCTCAAGCAAGGTCTCCCTTGACACTTCAAAGTCAAACGGAGAATTTGCCACAACGGCAAGGAAATACGGCTTTTCCCCAAGTCTTGACAGGATCAGCGCAGAGTCGGTGTATTCCGCCTTAAAGAATATATTTGAAAAAGCAGGATGCGACATAAAGCTTTCAAGAGGAGTAAGAAGAGGCTCGAAATACATACCAACGCATCCCTTTTCACCGGATGCTTCCAGCCGTATGCGTGCGGCACAGCTGTGGGAAGACAGACTAAGGGTTGCACGAAGGTCACCCTGACGGTACTCCGCAAAGCCCGTATCAAAGGAATAGCTGACGTCGGGAGAAACAGAAGGAGAGGAAACCCGTCCTTCCACGTTGCTGAACACAAACAGGGCGCATTCCCTTGTACTGTCTAAGGGACGCACGGCAGATATTCTTTCTCCCTTCCGTGAAACGTCAAGGCTCAGCAAACCTCTTTCAAAGGTCACCGCCGAAGCCTCTCTGCCTGTCAGCGCCCAGGTGGATGCCTGAGTACGCAATCCAATTTCCTGCTTGACAGCAGGCAGGTGCTTTCTGCGTTCGGGAGCTTTTTGAAGCTTCTCTTTTTTTATTACTCTTGCATCGGCAGGGACAGCCTCCTTCAACAGCTCGGACACCGCCATCATCTGTTTATCCGACATAAAGCGCTTTACAAATATATCGTCATAAACCCCATTGGCACAGGCGATAAGGCTCATTCCCAAATGGTGACTCATAAAGCTTTTTACTACAGAGGGTCTCTCCCCTACCCTTGACGCTACGGTGTCAACTGCCTCGTAAAAGCCAAATTCACCGTACATACCCGCCTTTTCCAGATTTTCGAGATTCTTCATAGCCGCACCCGTACCGGCTCTCAGCATAAGAAATGAGGAATAGGGGGATATGACCTTCTGACATTCGGTCTCCACTCTTCTGGACAGTGAGGGAATGCCGAAGGCTCTGTACTGATAGCCAAGGGACTCGTCAAAGGCAAAGTAGCCGCTCTCGGAGATTCCGAATACCCTTTCGCCGTTTACAACAGACGAATACTTCATCTGCTCGGCAAAAGCAAAGCTCAATGCCTCATGGGAAAAGCTGTTTCGGTAAAGGGGTAAAAGCAGATGTGGCATAAAGTATTCAAAGGAGGTTCCGCTCCAGGACAGCGCACCTATTCCGAAAAGAGTAGTTATCAGCGGTCTTGAAAGGGAAGCCCAGTGAGATTCACGGACAATGCCCCTTGCAACAGCATAGTAATCGGTGGTTCGAGCCTCACTCATATACATATCGTACACAATGGGATCCTGCTTTTCGCTGTCAACGAAAAAGCCCAGTGAAAACAAATTTCTCGAGGGGTTGAACAGAAAACGGAAATCCGTCTCCTCCTCCAGCTTCTTTATTCTTTCACGGATGCTCTTTATTTTCTTATTTCCTTTTTCAAGCGGCTCAAGTCCCTGATACAACGCCACAAGACAGGTTATGAAATTACCGCTGTCAACGGTGGAAATATACTCCTGACCTATGACCTCAAGGGTTAGGGTGCTGTACCAGTTATACAGCTGTCCTCTGTACTTGGGCAGACGCTCGACAGCTTCCAAAGCCCTGTCCAATCTGGCACTTGCACTCTCGAGAGAAATAAGAGAAAAATCCAGTGCCGCAAGTATTGACAGCAAATAAAGACCTATGTTTGTAGGAGAGGTACGGCAGGCGACCTCGGAGGACGGAAACACCGAAACGTTGTCGGGAGGCAAATAATTGTTGGTACTGTCGGCATAGGTGTCAAAATAGCGCCATATATCCGCGGCATATCGGGAGAGCACCTTTTTTCTGTGAAGCGACAGGGGTTTTTCCTTGGCGCTGTGACCCAGACTGTAAACCGTAAGGAAGAACAGACACCAAAGTATTCCCGCAAGCTTGCAAAGTGAGTGCCTTGAAAAAGTCAGCATAAACACACCTATAATAAACGATGGAAGGGTAAACAAAAAGTAGGAAGCAAGGCGGTTTTTACCCCTCTCGTTTTGCCCTGCGGTAGTCCATTCCAAAAGCTTTTTACCCGACACCTTCATTCGCCAGAGGGCACGCACAATGGCATCCGTATTATTATAAGCCAAAAAAGCAAGGGATGAAATTCTGTACCACAGCATAAGACTTTCTCTGCAAAGACCCGTCAGCGTATCGCCAAAAAAACGTCTCATAATGTTGGACAGTGACAGTCCTGATGCGGCACGGAGTATTTCGTTGAACAAAGGAGTCAGGCACGGCAAGAGAAAGAAAAACGAAACAAGAGTAAGCCTTTGCGTGCCGTAACGCATAAGAGCTAAAAGTCCCAACACCTGAAAAACGGGAGTCAAAAGTCCCACAACGTTCATAAAGAAAACAAACTTCTCTTCACTAAGCATAGGATTTGCCACCGTAGAGTTGGGTGTTTTTATTCTTCTCTTTGTAAATTCAAGGCTCTGTACGTCTCCCCTTGCCCACCTGTGAGCCCTTTTATAGAAGGAAATAGCATTTGACGGTACAGAATCAAAAAAGCAAACGTCCGAAAGGTATCCCGTTCTCAGTCTGGTACCCTCCAGAATATCGTGGCTGAGGACTATGCCGTCGGGAAAAGCGTCGGTAAGCACTTGTGAAAAAGCCTTAACGTCAAACATTCCCTTGCCGCAAAAAATTCCCTTACCGAAAAGTGCGCTGTTCAGATTGAAGATGGATGAATGATATGCGTCAACTCCGCCGGCGCCCGACATAATGGTGGAAAAGCGTGTCTTATGAACCGACTCCAGCGAATTTATCAGGGCGGGTTGAAGCATTCCAAAGCCCTTTACAACAACATTTGTGCCCCTTCTTTTTTCTACGACCGGACGGTTCATCGGGTGCTCCATAGTACCGACCATTCTGTTGACGGCACCAAGCTCCATATCGGTATCAGAATCAAGTGTGAGGACGTATTTGATTTCGGGAAGTGATGCACCGTAGACCTTCAGCGTACTTTCCTTACCGTCGAGAAGTCTGACAAGCTGTACCAGAGCACCTCTCTTTCTTTCGTGAGAGGTAAATATCTGCTCCTTTTCATTCCACACTCTATCCCTTGTAAAAAGCAAAAAACGGCTGTTGTACAGCTGATTCAATCTGTCCGCTTCCTTTTGAGCGCACTTTATTATCCTTGCATCTTTGCTGTCCACGGCATTCTTGCTTTCGGGCAGGTCAAGTAAAACTCCCCAATAAGCCCCATCGTCCTTTCCTCTGCTGACTGTTTTGAGGCTGAGCAGCTCAAGGTGAGAAAAAACCTTCTCCACATCAGACACATTTGTTCCAAGTGAAGCTATTACCGTCAACGTTGCGCGTTCCTTGGTTATTTTGGGCACATCGATTCTGGGGAGTATATCGCATTTGCAAAACCGTGACATAACGGGCGCAAAAAGGTCAAAGGAGGTCTGCCACAGCGGAACAATAGCCAAAGCAAACACAAAAGACAAAAATGGTATCTGTGCTGTTCCTTTCAGAAGGTACAGCATCCACAAGGACAGCAAAGCAAAAATAACCACAGGTAAAAGGAGCCACGCTCTTTTACCGTTTTGCAGAGGCAAAAGCTGTCCTATATGGCATTTTTTCTCTGATGCCTCCCTGATAAGCCTTTCACAGCCCTCGGTAAAGCTCAGTCCTCTCCTTCGTGAATACAGCTTTATCTTCTCTTTGTACAACGCCTTTGTATCACGGTCCAGCAACGGATAGATACCGTCGCGTCTGAGAAGGTGCTCATATTTTACAAACCCCAGCATAAAGGGTGAAAAATCAAATGCCTGCAATTTTCTGATAAGCTCGGGAGAAGAAAGGGAGTTATCCGCAAGAGCAATGATGCACTGAGCAAAAAATGCCTCTCTGACACTCTCACACTCCTCGGAGTCAAGCTCATCCCCCAACACCTCAAAGAATGCCGCCAGGTCGTCCGATATACTCTCATTGCTCATCAAAGGAAGAAGCAGGGAAGAAAAGTATTCCAGCTTCCTTGTTATTCTGACTCCCTTTACGGCAGAAAAAGCCTCTTCAACCAAATAGAAATTGTCGAACACCTCTCCCTTGCCATCTTTTTTGGCACGTCTCTTAAGGTGCAAATATGCTCTTCCCACCGACCTGTGCTTGTATCTTTTTTCACTGCTTACGTTGTTTTTTGCTCCAATAAGTATCTCTTTTACTTTGCTTTTATCCATATCTGTCTCCTTATAAACTGTAAGGTAAGTATTACCAACAAAGTAAAACTATATACAAAGAGAGCCTCTGCAAGCAATTTTTGTCTATCCAAATAACCGATAATGTAGGTTAAAGGGTGTAAAAGGTCTTTTACACCCCATAAAATCCTTAATACAAGCCTATCGCCTTAGCGTATATTTCCACCTCTCGTCTGTAGGATGAGGAAATGCTCTCATCGTCCAATATGGCTTTGATGTCTTTTCTTATGGCATTCAAACGGTTTACCTCGGAGTTGAACTTATCCGAGTAGCGCTTGGTTTTTATTGCCTTGACCAAGCTCATGGGAGATATATCCAGAACCATACCGTCCGCGCCGTCGTCCTTACTCTTGTCTTCGCCTTTGGTATTCTGCTTTTCGTAATACTCACGACCCTCAACCAGACGGTCATACATTTCATCAGCTCTTGACGTCTTGTAATCACGGTCGTTGGCGTAACGGTCGTATATCTCGTCACTTCTGTCAGCCTCGTAATCTCGACTGTCTGTGTATCTGTCGTAAAACTCATCGCTTCTGGCGGCTTCATAGTCACGCTCATCCACGTACCTGTCGTGCACCTCGTCGCTTCTGTCGGCTTCAAAGTTGCGCTCGTCCACGTACCTGTCGTGCACCTCGTCGCTTCTGGCGGCTTCAAAGTTGCGCTCGTCCACGTATCTGTCGTGCACCTCATCACTTCTGTCGGCTTCAAAGTTGCGCTCGTCCACGTATCTGTCATGCGCCTCATCGCTTCTGGCTGCCTCAAAATCCCTGTCGGCATTCAGCTGCTTAACGTAGGCTGTGTTCTTTGCTTGCTCCACACTGTTCACACTGTCAATGTACTTATTGTAGGCATTTGCCATTTCCTGTGCTCTGGCGGCTTCGTTTTCCAGCTTTTCCTGCGACGCAACCTTCTCGATTGAAGAGAACGCCGTATTGCGCGCCAGATTATGATCCAGCTCAGCCTGAGCAGATTCTCCCGATTTAGACAGTCCCTTGTCAAGCAAGCCTGCCTTTGTGTTGTGGAGTGACACCTTACTGGATACGTCTGCCGTGCTTTTCTTACTCATAGCCTCGGCTTCAATTTCCTTTTTCTTAGCATCGTACCTTTTGTTAATTGAGGAAAGCGCCGACTCGTATTTTTTGGCAAGTCTTTTCAAGGTACTCTCATACCCGTCAAGCACGTTTTTTGCATAGCTTTTTACGTCTGTTGACATTCCTTCACCTCCCCCTCTTATGCAAGAGCGCCTGCCGTTAGCTTTTCAAAAAGCAGGTCTCTCCATTTCCATTTTTTAAGATACTCTATTGTATTGTCATTGAGTACAAACAGCTTCTGCACCAGCTTGTAGCAGGTCTCGGGACACTGGAAGGTCTTGACTGAATAGGTGTCCGAAGCAATAGTGCTCCTTTCCACAAAATAGCTTTTTGCGCCCCTCACGTCCAAATGTACGCAACGGGAATTAATTACCCCAATACCGTCGAAGCCCAACAGCTCGGCTATTGCCGCAAGCTCAAAGGCGGTATATCCGTCAACCCACACGTCAGCGGCAAGCCCCTTTGTGTGCTGTCCCGTTCTGCCTGTGAGTATTCTGTCGTACTCCTCTGTTCTGTAGCCATCGGTCACGATGATGGGCTTGTAGCGTACTGCCCTTGAAAGCTTTTCCAGCATTTCTACAAGCTCCTGTGATATAAGTATTCTGTCGCCGTCAAGCTTATTGCCCCTTCTGGCTCTGAACTCCTTTACCCTGAAATGAGGGCTTAGCTTATCGTTTGCATTTTTTTCGTATGAATATTCTATAACTGCCATTTTTTCTCCTTTCTTACTTAATGTATTCAATTATTACGGCTCCGTCTCCGCCGTTGCCGCCTGCATAATAAATGCTGTTGCCAAGGTATTTTCCAACGTAGCCGCCGCCCCCTATACCGGCAATATCATTAACGAAGGCGGCACCGTTGCCAAGGTAGGAATCACCGCCAATGGTGTACTCAAGAGTACCGGAGGAAAAATAATCTCCTGCCTTGGGATATCCACCGCTGTAATTCACGTCTCCGCCTTCGGCAACTGCTCTCTTTTCAAGTCCAAATGGTGCTCCGCCTGCCGTGGCAACAAGCTCACCGTTTAAAGAAAAGCTTGTGTCTTCTCCCGGTTCCGGGTTGGACTCAAAGACTGTGCCCACCACCTTAAGACCCGAACCGCCCTTACCTACTTTTATCTGACACCGCTCCCCTTCTTCAAGGTCGAGCCACAGCAAAGCTGATGCACCGCCGCCGCCTGCGAGAGAGCAATAAGAGTTGACGTGAGATACTCCGCCTCCCGAACCGCCTCCCACCAGAGTTATTTTGTAGGTTCCGTTTCTTTTTACCTCAAAGGTATAATTGCCCGGAGTTTTATATATCTCGGCTCTTACCGAAGCAGACGTAAGAAAGCTTGCGATCACAGGCGAAAACTTTTCGGGAGTAACAGAGCCGTCGGGCAACGTTCCGTTGGCAAGGTCGTTTATACGGCGCGACATGGTTACAAGCTTGTCCTGTACCGTATCGCCCACAACGGCATCTATTGTGCCCGAGCCGATTCGGTCTGCTCCGCTTTTGCCGTCCGCCGCAGAGGCAAGCTCTTCAATAAGAACAGTGTTTATATAATCCTTTATATCCACTCCCGCCTTGTCGAAAATTTCCTTTAAAGCACTCGACGTATATCCGTTTTCTATATTTGGACGGTCGGCAAGCTTTGACACGTTATTCACGTCGCAGTTGAATGAAGTTAGTTTCATAAAAGCTCTCCTTTTCCGGAATACCCCGTCATAAAGACGGGGCATCCCTTATAAGTATTAATTACTCCTCTGTGGGTGCAACGTCAAAGTATACCATTTCCTTGGGGTATACTATCTTTGCGCCGTAAAGGTGAAGTCCCTTGACTGCCGTGCCGTTTCTGAGCTCGGGCTCGTAGGGCTTGATAGAGTTGATCTGCTCTGCAAAGGCAATAGCCCTCTCGGTTCGTGCAATACATCTGTACACGCCGTTCTTAAGCTCGATGTTGTTTGATACGTAGATATCAAAGCCCATCATTCTTCCGATATAACCCTTTGAAAGAGCCGCAGAGTTGTTTGTATCGGTGAGAAGGTTTGCCATAATAAGAAGCTGTTCAACCGCAGGGGGTACTTCAAGTGATATCTTTGCAGAATTGGGAACGTTGTTCTCCATGAGAATACGTCTCACGTCTGACAAATACTTCATAATAGTCGTACTGTCGGGAGATGCGGCTGTAACGCAGGCTACGTTTTCGTCCGAAAGAGAATATACGTACTTATCCGCCTCGTCACTGAGTGCATCAGCCGCCTTCTTCATCGCCGCCTGAATGAGCTTGGGAGAAGACTGAACGTCGTCAATACTGTCAATGCAGAAATTGAAGCCCTTCGCCTGATCGATGATAAGTGTTCTTGTGTTGTCGGAAAGCACCTCAGGGGCTGGCATATCCGAATTCTTCGTATAGTTGAAAACTGTCACAGGACCGAGTCCGTTGATCTTTACACGGTCGCCCTGATGCTTGATGTCGCCCTCATAGTCTCTTGAACAGAGCTTGACTCCGACGTAATTCTTCTGAAGCTCCTCATAAAGTGTTTCGCTCCAAACTGTAGGTATAAAATTAGTAATAGCCATATTATTTTTTTCCTTTCTTATTTAAAAATCAGTTTGCCCATTTTTCCATGGACTTCATTATTGCTTTGTAGTTGCGGCGTATATCCTTGTCACTCATAGCCTTTACCGCTTCAGGTGTGAAGTACGCCTCGTCTTCTGAATTGTGAATTTCGGGAGGTGCTGATTTGGCATTCTCCTCGTTGTTCTTCTGTGTTTCTTCCTTCTTTTTCTGCTCCGTCACGTAGTAAAGGGCATACTGTGCGGCAAGTCCCCTGCCGTTTTCACAGCTTTCAAACACCTGGTCGGGTATATCCTCCGCCGTAATTTCAGGGAACAGTGACTTAAGCACGTCAAGCTCTTTTTCAAGATTATCCTTGATGCTCTTGTCACGTCGAAGCTCTTCAAGCTCCAATCTGTCTGCCTCCTCTACGTTAAGCTCCGAAAGAAGCTTTTCTGTTTCTTTGTTCATTTGTTTTTCCTTTCTGTATTTATTGTGTGTCACTTATTCTGCCAACGACAGCCAGACTGAGCAGATGGAAATCACCTCTGTCGCCGTCATTTTCTATCATCAGCTTAAAACCTCTTGTACGCTTGGTCTTTATTCTTTTGTGGAGTCTCACAGGCGTTGTGGCTGTAGCAAAAGTAAAGGCTGTAAAATCAGTATTGGAAAAATCCGACACGTTGTACTTTATTTCCAAGGTCTCATGCCTTCCCGTAAGTCTTTCGGAGACCCACACAAAGCCAAAGCTCGTGGAGCTTATGGGAAAAAGCTCGAACTCCAGACGGTGTACGTTTTTGGTGTCCAGTCCCGAATGCTCCTCGTAGCCCGTATCCCAAAAAAAGCTTATCGCCTTACCGTCGTCCAGCCTTTCGTCCGTCACGGTACAAAGTCTGCCGTCGGCTCTTACAAACCAAACGTTACCGCTTCTGTCACAGTCAAAGGCTGCGGCGTCAAAGCCCTCGTAATAATAGAACAGGTCGAGAGCATAGTTGTATACGTACGTCTTATCGCCCTTCCATATGAACAGCTCCGACTCCCCTGCCTTATCAAAGCAGTGCACTCCCTCAACGCCGAACTCCTTAAGTCCGCACCTTATTCTTTCGCCTATCTCCTCGGCGTTTTTCTCGTCCCTTATGGACGATGAACGCCAACGGTAGAGTCCTGAGGCACAAAGCGTCACAGGCAGATTGTCAACCAGCGTGGCAAACCCCTCCGCCTCACAGCCCACCTGTGTGGATACCGTTTTTACAGGGTACTGCTTTCGCCCCATACCACTGACGTCAAAGGTGTTTTCCTCACTGCACTGATAGGCTCCGTTATCGGTGAATACAAGGAGAGAGTCATATTGGGTAACGGCTGAGGTCACCCTTGCGCCGTCGCCTATTTTATTGAAATTCAGCTCGGGAAAGTATTCAAGCTCCGAAATGCCGTCGTGCACTCCCGAATATCTTATAAACGAGGGATTTTCCCTGTCGCCCCAGAGGAACACAACCGTATCGTTTCCTCCGCCGTAGGCAACGGCATATCTCATGCGGTGCACGCTGTCGGGATCGGTATTCGCCTTGGTGAAGGTTATCTCCAGGCAATTTGCATCTCTTGCTTCGGGCACGCTTGCAAATTCAACAGTCCCCTTCACAGTGTCCACGTTGTATTCGGCAGGAGAAACCACTTCCCCCGACAGCTTTACGCTGTCAACCCTTTCAATATCCTTTTCAATTAGCTGAAAGCACCCGTGTATTCCGTCGGGGGAAAAGGTCTGTCTCTTGGTACCCGTAAGAATATTTACGTCCTCGAAGGGAGTTCCCGCTCCAAGATAGTCGCAGGATACGGCTACCAGGGGAACGTACGCCTGAAGATTCTTGAAGCTCTCTCCGTCCCAGACCTTTATCTGCTTTCCGTCAAGAAAGTATATCTTTGAATTAAAGGGAAAAATGCTCACCTGTCCCTCGGCAGTGTCAAGAGTGCCTATTTCATACACCGTGCCGTTTTCAAGCCTCAGATACACTCTGTCATCCACTACCCATATTACTTCCCTGTCACCAAAGACTGCTCTGCCCACTCCCCTTGTGTTAGATACACACCTCCAGCCGTTTCGCTGTATCAGGGAGTAGCTGGGCGTAACAGTGAGGTTTTTCATTCTTGGGCTTTCGCCCCTCTTCAATCTTCCTTCGCCCTGTTCACTCTGGTGAAGTCCCAGAAATTTGTCTATAACGGTTCTGAAATCACGTGCCATAAAGCACCCCCTTAATAGACGTCTCTCACAGAGCCGCGCTGTGCCGAAGCAAATGCCGAAACGGCAGCCTGCTTTGCCTCGGAATAGCGTCTGAAGAAATAGTCGGCTCTTGACGCGTCCTCCTCAAGCAAAAGGAAGGACGCAAGAGCAAGAGGAAGCACCGAGGACGCAAGTGCATCGTGAAGCGGGATATTGTCATCCATGGACTTCACAGGCTGAAAATCCCACGAAACGTCTCTGGCTGAAACGTTTCTCAATACACAGTCATCCAGCCACAACAGTGTAACGATGGAGTTTATAAGCTCGGGTGCGTTCTTTTCAAAATCTGCCACGTCATTGTGGTATGCTCCTCCCGAGTCCCTTTCGTTAATAAGCGCCATTGCTCTTTCAAATGCCTGTCTTACCTTCACGTGCCTCCTCCTCTCTTTCAAGCTGCATTCTTTTGCAGTCCTCAATAAGTGAATCCTTTGCGGTAATATACCCCTCGGGAAGTCTCTCAAGGTACTGCTCCAGATTAATAAGTCCGCTCTTAAGCAGGTTTTCCAGGGTGTTGAGGCTTGCCACCTCACTCCAATAGCCCGTCATACCTGCATTCACACTGCAGCTGAACAGCACGTCGCTGTAGCGTGATACGTCCATCATTGAGCCGCACAGCTCATCGTTCTCTCTCCACATCATCATACGGTGACGGCTGTAATAGTGGAGAATATAATCAAGCCATATCATGCCAAGCTGCTCCACAGCCGTGTAAAGTGCTCTCTTCTGTATCTCAAGGGGAACGGACGAGGACTCCTGCAGGGCAAGAATTGCCGAGGTATTGTTTGCCTCCACGTTGCCCAGTGCGGCGTCCGTTGCGCCCATAAGCTCCCTTGTAAGATTCATTGTAAGAGTTATTACGTCAAGGAATCCCGACTGCATAACTCCCGGTGACAACACCTCTGCCACTCTGTCAACAGGTCCGTTGACGCCTATCGCCTCGCCCACCTCGTTTGTCCACTCGTCGATGACGTTGGAATTGTAGACAACCTTGGAGAAGGAAACGTTTATCATATGCTTCATTACCATGGCAAACGCTTTATTGATGTAGACCTGATTTTCGATAAGTCCCGTTGCCGCGGCTGTTCCGTGATAGGAATTTTTCGTTTTGTCCCAGTTCATAAGAACAATGGGGTACAGTGTAAGTCTGGTATCCACGTCCCCTGTAATAACACATCCCCTTGTGCTCTTACGGTAGTGAATAGTACCGTCCTTGCGGTAAAGCTTTATAACGTAGGTGCACTTAGTGTCCTTAAGCTCGCTTTTACCGTTGTCACCGGCTTCATCCTGGGTATCGCTGTCCGAGGATATCTTTTCAATGTCCTCGTCGCTTACACCGTTTGCCTTAGCCTCAGCCTTAAGGGAATCCACCAGTTCTCTGCCCGAAATAAGAATGTATGGCTGACTCTGCGGGTCCGAGGTGTTTACGTCACCGAAAAACACGTTGGTAGAATCCAGAAGCTTTGTGGAAAAATCGCCCTTACTGTCCTGAAGTGTAGGCTTTGCGCTGTCCCAGTATACGTACAGGAACATATCTCCGCTGAGCGACGCATCCTTAACACCCTCGTAGAGCAGTGAGGCTATTCCGTCCTTGTCGAATCTGTAATTCAAGTAGGAGGTAAGAAGCCTCGACACGTTTGTCAGGTCTTCACGGACTTCTTTTCGGTAAATAACTCCCGCGCTCTCCGCATCTATTTTCAGGGCTATCTTTGCCGACATAATGTTGGACACGAAGTAGCCTATAACTCTCTTGAAGATGTTAAACACAGGTGTGGGAAGTCCGCCGCTCTTGACTCCGTTCCACTGGTCACCTCTCCAGAAGCGTTCGTTTTTGTTTACTGTTTCGTACAGGTTTATCTGCCTGTTGTAATCACGTCCTGCCTCAAGCAGCCGCCAGTCCTCGGATATCTCGTCTTTTCTTTTGAACTTCATTCCTTTTCGCCTCCTTTCTAGCAGTTAGGATATGATGCTCTGTCGTAAAACTCAAAGGACCGCCCCGGGTAACGACTGTCGGCTCACCCCTTGCCGACTCATGCCGTTTTCAGCCCTTCTTGCCTCGACACATATACTTTAGCACACATGGAGCATGACATACAATGACATTACCCTGACATCACCCTGACATCTTTTTTTAAAAAACTTTCTTAATATATATTGACAAATGACCACGTATGTGATATCATTCAAGTGTACTAATACGATTAATACACTTAATACACGCGGATAGCATCCGCAGGCAATGCTCGCCTATCACCGCCCCAGCGGTATTTATACAAAGCAATACGGCGAGGTTGTTTTAAACTCAGTATCCCTATAATACACGCGGCTAGCAGCCGCAAAAAAAGCAAGAAAGGAGAGAGCACATGATACCGATTAATCCGAAAAGCGGAGTGCCGATCTGGGAGCAGATACGCGACCAGCTGAAGCGACAGATCCTTATGGGTGTGTGGGAACCGGGAGAACAGCTTCCCTCGGTCAGAAGCCTTGCTACCGAGCTGGGTATCAACCCCAACACCATACAGCGCTCATACACCGAGCTTGAGCGTGAGGGTCTGACCTACACCGTAACGGGCAGAGGCTGTTTTGTAGAGGATGACCTGTCGGCGATACAGGTAAAAAAATCCTCGGAAGCACTTGAGAAGCTTGACGCACTACTGAATGAATTAATGGAATCGGGAATTGACAGACAAACGGTTATCGAAAGAGTGAATATGCTGTATGAGGAGGGCAGTAACGATGATAAAAATTGACAGCGTATCAAAGAAATACGACAACAACGTGGAATCGCTGAAAAACGTTTCCATGGACATAAAAAAAGGCTCCGTTCTCGGTCTTATCGGAACCAACGGAGCAGGTAAATCAACGCTTTTGAGAATAATGTCAGGAATTTACAAGTCGGACAAGGGAGGCGTATTTGTGGACGGTGAGGACGTATTTGAAAACGACAGAATAAAGGCAAAAATATCCTTCGTTTCAGACGAGCAGTATCTCATCCCCCACTTCACGCTTAAGGATATGGCGAAGCTCTACAAACGCTTTTATCCCGATTTTTCCCATCAGCGTTTTGAGGAAATGTGCCGTGCCATAAACCTTGACACCTCACGTAAGATAAGCACCTTTTCAAAGGGTATGAAAAGACAGGGCGAGGTAATACTCTCCATATGCTCTGGCAGTGACTATCTTTTCTTCGACGAGACATTCGACGGACTGGACCCCATTGCACGTGACTTTGCAAAGAGAATGATTGCCGACAGCGTAGCTGAAAGCGAACGTACTGTAGTTCTCTCCTCTCACAACTTGTCGGACATCGAAACAATATGTGACAGCGTGTGTCTTATCGACGGCGGTGAACTGATACTGCACAAGAGCATTGACGACATTGTACAGGGTTGGCACAAGTACCAGATGATATTTGATACTCCCATTGAGTCCTGCGATATATTCTCTGACTTTGCAACTCTTACGCAGAAAAGCGGTAAGCTTGTAACCTTCATTTCGGCTCTTGAAGAGAACGAGGTCTGTGAAAAGGTACTGTCGCTCATCGGCGATAACAAGCTGCAATATTCCGAATGCGTTGACTTGACTCTTGACGAGATATTCACACTCGAGGTCGGACGTGTAAAGGCGGAAAGGGGTGTCAGACAATGAAAAAAATAAGCTTTGCTAAAATAGGACTTCTTATCAAGAACAACTACATAATCAACCGTTCAATACCCTTGATCCTCTTTATCGTTGCACTGGTGCTGGGCTGTATTATCGGCGCAATGCCCATTTCGGACATAGAAAACAGATACCAATACGGTATTGCTATGAATTACGATCGCTATGAGTCCTACAAGTACAGCATGGAGCAGACGTACGAAGACCTTATCGGTATGGATTCGGTTTTTTCACTCGTGTACATAGTGACCGCGCTCATATTGGCGTTTCTTGCCGTGCTTTCCCTCAACGGCTTTATGAGGGATAAGAGCGGAAACGACTTTTATCACTCGCTGGCGGTAAACAGGGGCGAGATTTTCCTGGCAAATTACCTGACTGCATTTGCAAATTCAGCCGTCACAATACTTGCGTCACAGCTTGGCGGACTTTTGCTGATGAACTTTATTGCGGATTACAAGCCCATGACTCTTGGTGAAATGCTTCTGGAACAGCTACCCGTAATTGCAACGGTACTGCTGTTTTTGGCGCTGTTCATTGCCCTTGCAATGATTGCTACCATAGGGGCAGGCACGGTCTTTGCGGGAATCGTGAACTATCTCTGTCTCAACTTCTACGTTCCTGCCACAGTTCTTGCCGTTGCCGTTTCGGGCACACAGCTTTTCAGCACAGACCTTATGGATTACCTCCAGCACTTCCCCTGGATATACTCCTACTCATCCCCCTTCATACGCTACATCTATTCGTCTGCGGGATATCTGGAAATAACCGCCGTAAGCTATATTCTTATGGCTGTGGCGACCGTAGCTCTGATAGGTCTTGGAATATGGCTGTACACGGTAAAGAAAAACGAGAACGGCTCAAAGACACTGCCTTTTACAGTGATGGTTCGCCCCATGCAATATTTACTGCTCTTTGACGCTATCATACTGGGCGCCACCTTCTTTGAGGCGATAACAGGCACGTTTATCTGGTGTCTGATAGGCGGTCTTTTAGCGTTGTTCTTTGGCTTTATTGTCTTCAATGCCTTTGCGGACAAGAGCTTCAACGGAGTTTTCAAGCACTCGCGCCACATGGTATTTATACTCATTGCCACCCTCATCCTCGGTGCTGTTTTCGTTGCCGACGTATTCCACATCTACAAGAAGCCCGTACCCGACTATGACCAAATAGAGTCAAGCTATATGCACGTTTCAATGCAATACAACGACCGTGAGGAATGGGTAAGCTATGAATTTGTGGACGAGCTGAACCAATTCAACGAGCAGTACGCCGTTGAAGTAAACGACAGCATAGCTCAAAAGCTTGGCGAGCTGTACCGTCTGGTTTCGGAGGACGACAGCTCACGCGCTGTTGAGTCAAAGAACTATATGTCAATTTCAATGAGCATACGCTGTAAGGACGATGCCGCAAGCTATCACGCCTATGCCTACGTTGCAGACTCATCAAAGAACTGGAGCAAAATAAAGGCACTGGTTGAAGCTTTGGCAAAGGAAGCTCCAAAGCAAGACAAACAGGTGTATTACTACGAAAACACCGAAGCCGTAGAAATAGTAGACTAAGCGGAGAGCCTCCGCAGGCAATGCTCGCCTATCGCAATCTTTGAGTATGCCCCTGCAATGCAAAACGGCGAGGCTGATTCACAGTTGTTTTCCAACAAACAAAAGCGGATAGCATCCGCTGGCAATTTCCTGGCCTAAAAACCAAAAGAGCCAAACATCCGTTGTGGTGTTTGACTCTTTTTGCTTTGTTTGGATAACGTCAGCGTACAGATAGGCTCTCCGCTTTTTTCGAGGTAAATTGTTTTGAATACGACCTCGCCGTTTTGTTTTGGTAAAATACAGACGTTATGACGATAGGCGAGCATTGCCTGCGGAGGCTCTCCGCTATACAAGCTCTGCCATGTCCATAATAAGTCTCTCGGTCTTTTCCCAGCCAAGACAGGGGTCTGTAATAGACTTGCCCCAGATATTCTCGCCTATCTTCTGTGCTCCGTCCTCGATGTAGCTCTCTATCATAAAGCCCTTTACAAGCTTCTTGATATCGGCATTGTGACGGCAGGAGTGGAGTACCTCCTTGGCGATTCTTGTTTGCTCAAGATATTTCTTGCCCGAATTGGAATGGTTGGTGTCAACGATAAGGGCAGGATTTGCAAGACCCGACGCATTGTAGGTATCGGCAAGGTGAGCAAGGTCCTCGTAGTGATAGTTGGGTATTGCCTCACCGTGCTTGTTCACGTAGCCTCTGAGGATGGCGTGAGCGTAGGGGTTGCCCTCTGAATGCACCTCCCAGCCTCTGTAGAGGAAGGTGTGCTTGTGCTGAGCTGCAGTAATCGAGTTCATCATAACCGAAATGTCACCGCTGGTAGGGTTCTTCATACCCACAGGTATATCGATACCGCTGGAAACAAGACGGTGCTGTTGGTTTTCTACAGAGCGTGCACCGATAGCAACGTAGCCCAGCACGTCGCTGAGGTAACGGTAGTTTTCGGGGTAGAGCATTTCATCCGCACAGGAGAATCCCGTCTCGGCAAGCGCTCTCATATGAAGCTGACGGATAGCGACAATGCCCTTGTACATATCCGGCTTTGCGTTGGGGTCGGGCTGATGAAGCATGCCCTTGTAGCCGTCGCCTGTCGTACGGGGCTTGTTGGTGTATATTCTGGGAACGATGAAAATTTTATCCTTCACCTTTTCCTGCACCTCTCTGAGCCTTGTAATGTAATCGATAACGCTGTCCTCGTTATCTGCAGAGCAGGGACCGATTACAAGAACAAGCTTGTCGGATCTGCCCGAGAAAATGTCTTTAAGCTCACAGGCACGCTTTGCAATAAGGTTTTCCTGTTCAAGCGTTATGGGGTAAAGCTCCTTTACCTCTTGGGGAATGGGGAGTTTTCTTTCAAAAATCATACTCATGTCTTTGTCCTTCTTTCGTTAAAATCAAAAAAATCAGCCTCTCTCTTTGTTACGAGTGAGGCTGAAATGATTTTTTATATCAAAGTCAAATGCTCAACGTCTCACAGGTAACTTTTGCATGCCGAAATAAGCACAGTAAAAAAACACTGCGCTAAAGTAAAAAAAGAAACCTGCAAAAATGTTTGTGAGCATTACTTTTGACCTTTCAATAATTTTGTTGTCACTGATTATACTCCCCCAAAAGTGCTTTGTCAAGGCTTTTTTGAAAATTTATTCAAAAACCCTGTAAGTTTATTCATGTGGGGGAGGAGAAGCTGTGGGTCTTTTGTCACACCCTAATATACTACCACTGTGACAATATATAATCTATTATTCTTGTCATTCTTGTTATTATTATTATTCTTGTTATTCTTATATTGTTGTTGATTCCTTGTTGAAGCTATGTTGAAGCTTTGTTGAAGCTATGTTAAATCCTTGTTGCCAACAAAGTGAAATAATGGAATTTATCACTGTATACAAGACTTAATACCTTGTTGCTATCTATATACGTAAAATCCGTTACCGACGATCTGCTGAGACTCTGAATAAATGATGAATACTTTGGGGTCAAATTCCTCGATTTTCTTCTGAAAAGAGGGGATCTCCGAGTGCTTCAGAGCACATATCAGCACCTCTCTGTTCTCCCCCGTATACGCCCCCTTTGCGTCGATGAGAGTGACTCCTCTGGGAGACGTGGAAACAAGGAGACGCGACAGCTCCTCACCCTTTGACGTAATAACGAAGGCAAGCTTGGATATGTTCATTTTTGAAATGATGAAATCCACCGCAAAGGTAGATATAGCCAAAGCCATAATGCCGTAAAGCGTCAGGTCTATCTGCTTGAAGGCAATAAGTGAGCAGAGTATGATAACGCCGTCAACCGCCATGAGAAGTCTGCCTATGGCAACCGACGGCTTGTAGTGCTGTATAATGCGCGCGGCAATATCCGTACCGCCTGTGGATGCACCCGAAAGGAAAGCCAGACCTATACCCGCTCCGTAGAACACCGAGCCAAAAACTGTGGCAAGAACAGGGTCCGAGGTAACAGGCGGAAGATAGGACAGCAGCTGAACGAAAAGCGAAAGACTGCCTGCTCCCAGCAGAGTTTTCACAACAAAGCCCCGTCCGAGAATAATAAGTGCCAAAACCAGCAAAACTGTGTTTATAACACCGTAAGTAAGACCGGGAGCAATGCCAAAGGCGTGATAAAACACCGTCGCCAGACCCGATACTCCACCGCTGACTACCTTGGCGGGAAGGTAAAAAAGAGACACTCCCACAGCAGTAATAAACGAGCCTATAACAGTGAAAAACAGCGATTTTAATTTACTTTGATTTTTCATTTTTTATCATCCCATCCGTTTTAAAATGCTTGTTAGTTACAAACTGAACGTTTTACATTGTACAACTTTATTACCAAATATTCAATAGGTATTTTGCGGTATTTGCCGAAAATTTTATTTTGTTTTTTAATAAAACCGAAAATTTAACTTTTTGCTATTTATCCCGTTTAAAAAGTGACTTTTTGTGCTTTTTTACAAGTTATTTTTAAAAATTACGAAAACGCACTCACGTTTCGAGGATTTTTTCTCTAAAATTTTGGTAAAATTGCTATAATTTAGCAAAAACTACACAAAAATATATATAGGAGTGTTGAAAAATTTGTATTATGTGCTATAATATTTATAATAGGATTATAATATGCACACAGAAAGGCGGAGTAATATGACAGCTAATGAAACAGGAAATCTTGCACCCTACTATTTTCATCAGGGAACAAGCACTCACGCCTTTGACTATCTGGGAGTGCACAAGGCTGACGGAGGCTACGTGTTCAGAGTTTGGGCACCCAATGCCGATTACGTTGCCGTAACAGGCGATTTTAACGGCTGGGATGCGGGAGCGCTGCCGATGTCACGCATCACCGAAGCAGGTGTATGGGAGGCTGTGAGCGACTGTGCCAAGGAGGGACAGCGCTACAAATACTTTATCAAAAACGGTTCAAAGGAGCTGTTTAAAGCCGACCCGTACGGAACCTTTTGTGAAGAGCCGCCCGAAACGGCAAGTATTATTTTCGATATATCCACATATAAATGGCGTGACGCTTCTTTTTTACGCTATCGCAAAAAGAGATATTCCAGGGAGGCTGTTATGTCCTCCCCTCTCAACGTGTACGAGCTTCATCCGGGGTCATGGAAAAAGCATCCCGACGGCTCATATCTCAGCTATACCGAGCTTGCCGAAGACCTGTCCGTTTACGCAAAGCAAATGGGGTACACCCACGTTGAGCTGATGCCCGTAGCAGAGCATCCCTTTGACGGCTCGTGGGGCTATCAGGTGTGCGGATACTACGCACCCACCTCACGCTTTGGAACGCCTACAGATTTTATGGCTTTTGTGGACAAGATGCACGAGGCAGGAATCGGCGTAATACTGGACTGGGTACCTGCCCACTTCCCCAAGGATGCTCACGGTCTTTACGAATTTGACGGACAGCCTCTTTACGAGTATCAGGGCAGGGACAGAATAGAGCACGAGGGCTGGGGCACACGGCGCTTTGACGTAGGACGTGAAGAGGTACAGAGCTTCCTTGTGTCAAACGCATATTACTGGATAGAAAAATATCACGTTGACGGACTGAGAGTGGATGCCGTGGCGTCTATGCTCTATCTTGACTACGATAAAAAGCCGGGCGAGTGGGTCCCCAACGTTTACGGCACAAACAAGTGCCTTGAGGCTGTAGCCTTTTTTGGAAAGCTCAACGGCTGTCTTGCCCACGACCATCCCGACGTTATGACGATAGCCGAGGAGTCCACCGCGTTTTCCAACGTGACGGGCTTTGAAAACGGCGGTCTGGGTTTTACTATGAAATGGAATATGGGCTGGATGAACGACACCCTTTCCTATGCCGAGGAAGACCCTTTGTTCAGAAAGTATCATCACAACAAGATAAACTTTTCCCTTTCCTATGCCTTTTCGGAAAGGTATCTGCTTCCCATATCACACGATGAGGTGGTACACGGAAAGAAATCTCTTCTGGACAGGATGCCCGGCGACTACGACAACAAGTTTGCCGGCACAAGGGCATTTTTAACCTATATGATGACACATCCCGGAAAGAAGCTTCTCTTTATGGGATGCGAAATAGGACAGTTTACCGAATGGAATTACGAGGACTCGGTAGAATGGTTCCTGACCGATTACGAAAGACACGCACAGCTTCAGGAGTTTTGCGCTGAGCTTAATTCCTTTTATCTGGAAAATCCGCAGCTTTGGGAACAGGACGGCTCTTGGGAGGGCTTTAGCTGGATAGATGCGGACAATGCCGACCAGAGCATTGCCTCCTATCGCCGCATTGACAAAAAAGGCAGAGAGCTGGCGGTAATAATCAATTTCACACCTGTGGAATATCCCGATTTTCTGTTGGCTGTGCCCGACGGAAGCTGGGTCGAGGTCTTTAACAGTGACCAGGTGCGATTCGGAGGCGGAGGCAGAACCAATGACGGTATGCTGAAGACCCAACCGTGTATGCTGCGCGGCTATTCAAAGGCTATCCGCATAAAGCTACCCCCTCTGTCAGCCGTTATCTTCAAATGCAAGCGGAGAGCCTCCGCTGGCAAATCTCGCCTATCGTAACCTTTTTAACATTCCAACCAATCAAAACGGCGAGGCTGATTCACAGTTGTTTTCCAACAAACAAAAGCGGAGAGCCTCCGCTGGCAATGCTCGCCTATCGTAGCCTTTAAGTATACCCCTACAATGTAAAACGGCGAGGCTGATTCACAGTCGTTTTCCAACAAACAAAAGCGGAGAACCTCCGCCGGCAATTCTCATCTATAAAAACTAAACGGAAATTTGCCAATGACAAATTGTCCATAACCTTTAATAATAACCAAATTAACGGAGGAAGGCATCATGTACAAGAAAAAAGAGTGTGTCGTTATGCTTCTTGCAGGCGGTCAGGGCAGCCGCTTGTATGCGCTGACGAAAAAAACCGCAAAACCGTCGGTTTCCTACGGAGGAAAATACAGAATTATAGATTTTCCCCTTTCAAACTGTACAAATTCGGGACTGGACACAGTGGGCGTTCTCACCCAGTACCAGCCTCTTTACCTCAACGACTATATCGGAACAGGTCTGCCCTGGGACCTTGACCGTACCTTTGGCGGTGTAAAAATACTGCCTCCCTACCAGGGTCAGAACGGCTCTGACTGGTATAAGGGAACAGCCAATGCAATATGGCAGAATATGGAATTCATCAACCAGTATGACGCCGACCTTGTGCTTATACTGTCCGGCGACCACATTTACAAGATGGACTACGCAAAAATGATAGACTTCCACAAAAAGCATAATGCCGACTGCACTATAGCCGTAATAGACGTGCCCCTTGAAGAAGCAAGCCGTTTCGGTATTATGTCGGTAAACGAGGACGGTTCTATTTACAAATTTACCGAAAAGCCGAAGAATGCCGACAGTACCTCGGCATCAATGGGAATTTACGTATTTAACAAAAAGAAGCTTGAGGAATACCTCAAGGAAGACAGCCTGGACCCCGACAGTGCAAACGATTTCGGAAAGAACATTATCCCCGCAATGCTCGGTGCAAAGGAAAGAATGTTTGCCTATCCCTTTGAGGGCTACTGGAAGGACGTGGGAACCATAAATTCGCTTTGGGAAGCGAATATGGACCTGCTTGGCGACAAACCCGAGCTGGTGCTTGACGACGAGAACTGGAGAATATACTCCCGTCAGTCCGCCTCTGCTCCTCAGTACGTGGGAAACGGTGCCACTATTGTAAACACAACTATGACGGCAGGCTGTGAAATACACGGCAAGGTAGAAAACAGCGTGCTTGGTCAAAACGTTACGGTTGAAGCCGGAGCGCTTGTAAAGGACAGCGTTATCATGGACAACGTAACCGTTCGTGCAGGTGCACAGGTGTGCTACTCCATTCTCGACTCGGGTGTTACAGTTGGATGCGGCGCAAAGGTGGGAGTGGAAGGCTCTCCCGATGCCATTGCGGTAGTAGGCGCAGACGTTACTATTCCCGACGGTCAGACAATCGATGCGGGAAGCATGATATCAGAGCTTTAAGGGGGAATAAAAATGACAGCTGCAGGACTTATATTTTCAAATATTCATGACGGGTGCATTCCCGAAATGACACGCTTTCGTACTATGGCGAGCATTCCCTTCGGATGCCGTTACCGTCTTGTTGATTTCGCCCTTTCAAATATGGTGAATTCAAATATTACAAACATCGGAATCATAACCCACTATAACTACCGTTCTCTGCTTGACCATATCGGCACGGGCAAGGACTGGGATCTGGCGCGTCGCTCGGGCGGTATCAAAATACTCCCTCCCTACGTGACAGCCTATGAAAATCAGGTTGCTAACCGTCTTTACGAAAGCCGCCTTGAAGCAATAATCAATGCCAGAAGCTTCGTAAGACGCTGTAATGCCGATTACGTGGTGCTCTCCGACTGCGACGTTATACTCAATATTGACCTTAACGCAGTAATAGAAGACCACATCAATTCGGGTGCTTATATTACCATCGTCACCAAAAAGGTGAACACCGCCGAGAGACATTTTGACTCTAACGTAAAGGTGGTAACCGTTGGCGAAAACAATGCTCTCACAGACATTGTGAGCTACAAGCCCAAGAACGGAACCGTAGAAATAAGCACCAACATTATGGTTATGTCCAGAAGCGACCTTGAGGATATCATTGACGATTCGGTGTCGCGAGGATATACAGACTTCACAAAGGACATAATAAAGCGTAACCTTAAGAGAAAGCTCATCCGTGCCTACAAATATGACGGCTGGTATGCATATATCTCGTCACTGGAAAGCTATTTCAGTGTATCTATGAGACTTTTGACACAGGAGGCGCGAGAGGGACTCTGGGGCGACCGTAACCGCAGAATATATACCAAGCTCC
Organism: Eubacteriales bacterium; assembly: GCA_045531285.1. GTDB lineage: Bacteria > Bacillota > Clostridia > Oscillospirales > SIG627 > RGIG6353. The sequence continues at coordinate 749 of JAZSDT010000005.1, read as the reverse complement.
GTAACTCTGCCCCCACAAAATATGCCGACGGCGCAAAGGTAACAAATTCACTTATCGCCGACGGTTGTGTCATTGAAGGCACTGTGGAAAACTCCATTCTGTTCAGAGGCGTTCACGTAGGAAAGGGTGCAGTAATACGCAACAGCATTCTTCTTCAGGACACCTACGTTGGCAATAATGCCAGCGTAAACTGTACCATTACCGACAAAAACGTAATGATAAAGGACGCCCGAAACCTGTCGGGACACGAAACAATGCCCTTCTTCATCGCTAAAGGAACAATGGTTTAAATCCTTTGCCTTTTCGGTTTACACCCAAAAGAACCACAGTGAACCTGTAACTAAATTTTCGTATTTTTTCGCAAGATGAGGAAACAAGAACAGGTGGAGGAAAACTTACTTTGGTAAGTTGACGAAGACCTGTTTGCAGTTGACAAAGTATTGCACGAAATTTTTAAGGAATCAAGGCGTCGCGTACTTAAAAGTACGGCAGTGCGAGCAATCCGCGAAGAAAATGAAATTTTCAAAAACGGTAATGAATCATATTAACCTTTCATTTTCGGTTTACACCCAAAAGAACCACCGTGAACCTGTAACTAATTTTGAAGGATTTTTTCGCAAGACGACGCACGAGCGAGCGAACCGAGGAAGCTTTACTCTCTGTAAAGCGACGAGAGCGAGTCGAGAGAGTGCTAAGTATTGCGGAAAAATACGAAAAAATTCAAAAGGTGGGAGTTTTGGAGGGGAAAT
>JAZSDT010000155.1:0-2112 GCA_045531285.1 Eubacteriales bacterium | reverse complement strand
CTTTACACTGATATGCACCCCAAAAGTTAGACACTTTTGGAGGTGCATATCACACAGGCAATATCATTAAGTTAAGAAAGTGGCAAAAAAGAAGATGCACTTAACGAGGCAGAAAAGCTGAGTTAGGTGTATTTTTCTTGTCAGCAGGCACGACGAAAAGACAGGCTTGAAAGTCTGTCAAAAAAGTATTGCAAAAAGAGAGAATTTATGGTATCCTGTATAGGAAGCTTGCAGCAGAATAAGTGCGTTTTCCTCTCGGGTGAGAAAGACCATTTCTAATCGGAAGTAAATGCTGTAGCAAAAGAGCTTCAACAACCGGCGGAGATATATTTTTCAAGAAGAAATTGCGGCAAATATGTACAGCGGCAGTGAAGTTAATTCTGTAAGAATGCTTTCTGTTTTTCTGCTTAACGACTACGTGCGAGGTAATCAGTTCGGCAAAGTTGTACATGGTGAGTCTTGCAAAGATTTCTTGGAGAATATTCTCCGTCTTTTTAGAGTGAAAATAGGATAAAGCGAGGGAATACTTCAAGTCTCTGAAAGAAGTTTCGATACCCCAACGCAAAGCGTATAGTTGTTTTAATTCGATAGGAGAAAAGTCTATTCTATCAAGATTGGTGGCAACGAGTTCGAAAGATCCCTCGGAAAGTTCAAAACGAACAAGCCGGAAATTCAAGACGTAAGGTTTGCACTGAACAGCCTTTTTACACGACGTAGGGAGATAATCAAAATTAACGTTGTGAGGTAAATAGTCAAGAGTCATCTTAGCAACATTTGTCTGCTTTCTTGTCAAATTGAGGGTGATATCAACGTCAAAATCTCCAGAGAAGTCAAGCTTAAAGCGTGAAGCGATGCCTTTTTTACCCAGATCCTTGACTCTGATCAAGAATTTTTGTCTTTTTTCAATGACGTGAGCCATATTGTTGTAAGATTCAAAGCCCCTATCAGCAATATAGACAGTAGGAATATGGGAATCATCGCGGTCAACCATAGTAGTGAAGGCTTTGTGCTCGTTTCCCTTTTTACTAACTTGCACAAGAGCATCAGTATATATTTTTCTTTGCAGGTCATAAAGAACGTTCAGATGAAGAAGATTGTACGGCTTTTGACCGTTTGAGCCGGGATAAAAAGAGTCACTTTCATCCTTGTTCGTTGGCGTGTGAAGGTCGGAACCGTCAACCGCGAGTAAACGGTAACCTTTGTACAACTTCTGTTCCGAGACAGATTCAGTAAAATTATGAAAAAGGGCTTCAAATGCTCGGTAATTAATCTTGTTCCTTTGCTGGACAAAAGCTGATACGGTGGGCATATCAGTGCTGAGTCCAAAGTAATCCATCAGTTCCCCTCGCAGAGATTTACCTGTCATAGACAGGACTGCCTTCATAACTTGATTCAAAGGCATTTTTCTTTTCCTTGTGAAATCCTTTCCGGGATTCTTAGCGAATGTTTCCGGATGCGCGGATATTTCATCGATACATTTTTTTAGTATTCTTCTGATTATTTTCGGCGTACAGTTCATTTGTGTCTCCTTGTTGATGGCGCTTTTTTCTATCAACAAGGGTCGATTTTATTAGAGTCTAATAAAATCGACCGCACATTTTTGCTTTTTTGTCAAGTCTTTTTTGGTTTTTTCTTCTTGTTTTTTCAAAAGAAAAAGCCAAGCTCTTTTCTGAACTTGGCTTTTTCTTATCTTAATGATATTGCCGCCATGACGGGTGTTGTTTTATATAAAGCTGTAGAGTATGATATAATAATTCTGGTTATTCCTTCCGTTTTCTTGCGCGGATATAAGTATCACCCGAATCCATAGCACGCAATTTTTCGGTGATTTCACGGCTGACAGTACCCGCGTCAGTCATTGCTCGTTTCTTTATGTTTTTGAGCGTTTCTATATTTTTGATCTTTTCTTCCAAGCGGAATACGGCTGTTTTGAGGCTTTCGAGATCTTCGGCGCAAATAAAAACGCCAAGCTCCGTAAAAACCGCATGAGATTTGTTGTCTGCCTTGTTGTTTACTGATCTGCTGCCCGAAGTCGATCGTAGCCATGTCGTTCTGTGAGCCAAGGAGTTGCAACCTAGAGTTGTCTTCCTAAGACCGCTTGGCCTCCGACTT
>JAZSDT010000166.1:0-15853 GCA_045531285.1 Eubacteriales bacterium | reverse complement strand
TCAGGAGCGTATACGATAAGACGACCGTCGTTTGTATAGTCGATAACGTCTGCGATACATGTTATGTAGTCAACGATTGTTGCAAGAAGTGTAGCTGTTCCGTCCTGCTTGTTAAGGCGAAGGTAGGAAGTACCGATTGTTGTTTCGTCGAACTTGTTGCCAGGGATGTTCTCAAGTGTGTAAAGGCCAAGATACTTGAATGAACCGGAAGCTGTGAGAGGTTTTGTGTACTTGTAGAATACAAGTGAGGTCTCATCCAGAAGAACAACGTTCTGATCACCAACCCTGTATAGCTTAGTTGCAGGGTTGTAGCTGAACGTAGATCCTGCAGGGATCGTTACATACTCTGTAGGATCAATGTTGTTATCAAATTCAAGTACATAGCCACCATGCATTGACTCGTAGCATGAAGTTGCGATCATGTAGTGGTATTCTATCTTACCGTTTACATCAGTGTTGTGAGCAAACATGTTATTAGCAACACCCTTGCCGTCAACACCACCATTGGGATCCAATGCTGCAAACATCTGTGCAGGTGTGTAGTTTGTTGCTACACCGTTAGGATTTGTAGTATAGTCGTAAACAACTGCTGCTACGTCGTTTGCAAGAGTAACCTTCTTTTCAACGAGCTTGCCATCTTCGATAACCAGAAGAGTTGCTATATACACCGTTTCATATTCCATTGTTTCGGTATTGAGTTCTTCTCCTTCTTCAATGTCCTGGAAGATAACGAATTCATAATCAAATGTAGCTAATGAAATTCTGAGAAGCTCGCCGTTGTATACGTAGCATATCGAATTCATGCCAAGAATTGAAGCATCAAGAGATATATTGTCTACGTCGTTCATTGCGCGGTTATCACCGTACTTGACTGTACCAATTCCATTAAACGCGACTTCACAATCAGCAGGTCTGAGCAACGTAGCGTATGTTTCTACGGGCTTAACAACCTCTGCGTAAAGTGTTTCACCAACCAGGGCACCAACGAATACGTCCTCAACTGCGAGAGCTACACGTGTATTGTCTTCGGGATTGATTACGTTTGCTAAAGGGGTAGTGTAACTAGCAGATCCAGTGAGAGTTCTGTAGTAAACGTGAGGAACTGCTTTATTGTCAATAACCTTGTTCTTGATAGACGTAACTTCGAAAGCGTACTTAGGAGTCACTACGAATCTATCAATATCTCCGTCGCCGTCAACATCAATAATACGAACTGCGTTAGCCGAATTGGGCTCAAGAAGATTGACAAAGTCATCTGTAAGCTTGTCATTTTCGTCAAAGATGAAGCCACGGTTGTTACCGGAGATGTCAACAAAGCTGATCAGGTGCTCAGCTCTGCCGTCAAAATTCTCAGCCGTGTACTCAATGCCGTTGATATTTACAGACTTGCGAGTATCGGCATACGTAGCCTTAACGTTATCCGTTACAGTACCGTTGATTATAGTACAAAGGAGCTCGTTATCATCGGTAACCATTGTAATATAAAGTCCGATAAGGTCATCGGTCTTTCCTTTGTATTCTGTGATTCCAAGCTCTTCAAGAGTATAGGTAACCACAGGATAAACCTTTACGTCTCCCTGTACTGTGTACGTTCTTGTTCCGTCGGCATTGATTCTCTGAACAGCAATTTGGTCATCCGAATCGGTTTTTTCGCCGTAGTTCTTAGTACCTTCAACAGTGTAAGTTGCTTTATTAACACTCAGCTCCAGGGAACAGGTATACGTACCTATAGCCTCTCCGTTTGAATCACAGCTTGTAGCCACAACTGTGTCATAATCACCCAAGTAAAGAGTTTCAGCATCAACCAATACTCTGGGGTCGTCTATTGAACATTCAAACAAGAGCTTTTCTGCATCGTTTGTGCTTGAAGAAGAATAAATGCTCAATTGATATTTTTCAATTTTGGAAGTATCCTCCGGACCGTTTATTGTAAATACGTAATACGAATCTTGCACCGAAATATCAATGGAAGCAGGAGAATAATCCTTCTCAGGCTCTTCGGGAAGCTCTTCGGGAAGCTCTTCGGGAGGCTGTTCGGGAGTCACTTCCGGGAACAGCGGGAATACGTCGGGAAGCATAGAGTAACGGAAGAGTGTAACGGCATCCTGAATGTCAATTGCACCGTCGGCTAAAAAGTCAACGCTTGCGGGATAATTAAGGGGAAAGTGTTCGGGAATCATCGAATAACCGAAGAGATAAACTGCGTCATCCAGATCCACGTCTCCGTCGCAATCGACGTCACCGGGCAGATAATTTCTTACGGCTATATTACCGCCTTTGACAATGGGATATACTACCTGTGAGTCAAGCTTTACCAAGCCTGTACCTGTGATAGCAGTGTCTACGTCTTCAACGTTGTCCTTTACCTTGAATACCAGTGAACACACGTCTGAGTTATATGCCACACTTTCCTCAAGTGCGATAAGCAAAAATTCTCTTTCTACGTCAAACACAGGTGTGAGGGTTGCAAGAGACTCTATCTTTTCTGTGTCTTCAAATCCAACAAACTCGAAAACGTCCTTATCGTAATCCAGCCCTGAAAAAGCAATTGAGTTTATTTTTGTGTTAACGCTAAGCTTGAGCTGTAATTTAATCGTTGTATCAGTATTGGTAATCAGGTCGGTAATTGTAAATACAGCCAACTGCTCGGGAAGCTTTTCCATAACTTCCGTCTCAATATACGAACAGACAGTACAAGCTCTGTGACGGCTTCCCTCCTGCTCTGACGTTGGCTCTTTGTCTATCACCCATTTGTCAAAGCTGTGAGGAAGGACGGCTGTTGCGTCATCCGTATAGACGTCGCCGCATTTGGTACAGGTATAAGTAGTATAGCCGCCTTGAGTACAGGTAGCCTCTGTCACTTCCTTTTCGTAGGTGTGAAAACAATCGTACAGCACTACCGAAAGCCCCTTTGACACAGCAAAGGTATGTACGTAGGAATTTTCTATACAGTGTACCGTAAAGCCACTGCAGTTTTTGAAAGCATAGCTGTCAATAGTCGTAAGTGTTTCGGGAAGTGTAATCTTTTTTAGTGAAGTACACCTTGAAAACACGTACGAGCCAAGGGAAGTAACACCGTCGGGAAACGTGATTTCCTCAAGTGCTTCGCACATCGCAAAGCTTTGGTTTCCTATGGCTGTAATTCCTTCTTCTATTACAACCGCTTTAACTGTCGATGCATATTCGTACCAAGGGGAAGGATAATTGGTAGAATAGTTGTTTATCGCCCCTTCGCCCGAGATCGTGAGTACACCGTCGCTGTCAAGGACGTAGGTGACACCATTACCGCAGGAGCCCGAGGATACTGTCGTGGCGGCAGAAACAGAAAACATCAGGAGTGCCGCTGTCAAGACCGTAATCAAAAGAAAACGTATTTTCATATTGCACCTTCTTAAATTGATATTTTTTTGTACTTCATAAAGTATATTTTATCACTAAGGCTAAAAAAAGTCAAGGAGTAAATCACTGTAAAAGGTGACTTACTCCTTTTAATTACTTAACCGTCAAAACTACCTTGCCTACGTTTTCGCCTCTTTCGAGAATGGCGTGTGCTTCTTCCGCCTGAGTGATAGGCAATACCTTATAGATAGTAGGCTTGACCTTGCCTTCGGATATCTTGGGGAACACGTTCTTTACAAGCTCCGAAAGGATAAACGCTTTCATTTCGGGAGTTCTTGAACGGAGAGTGCTTCCTACGATCCTAACGTTTCTTACGTAGATATTTTTCAAATCAATTTCTGTCTTCTGACCAGCAAGTGCTGCTATCATTATCCATCTTGCACCGTGCTTGAGGTAATGGAGACATTCGCCCATATAAGAGCCGCCAAGACAGTCAATTGCAACGTCAACACCATTTCCGTCGTCAAGCTGTGCCTTCAATACGTCGGCTGTCTTTTCCTTTGACATATCAATAACCACGTCTGCTCCAAGATGCTTGATGCTGTTCTTTTTCTCCTCGTCAAGAACAGAGGTTATTACCCTGATACCAAATGCCTTTGCCATAGGAATAATAACACTGGCAAGTCCGGATGCTCCCGCATGCATAAGAAGTGTATTGCCCTCCTTGATACCGCCTTCTATAAACAGATTGAGGTACGCTGTAGCAAAGGCTTCGGGAATAGCGGCAGCCTCCACCATAGAACAGTTTTCGGGCACAGGCATAAGCATATCATACTTTACAGCCACGTATTCTGCATATCCGCCGCCGCCAAGAAGTGCGCACACCTTGTCGCCGATCTTCCAATTTGATTTAGCCTTAGCCTCTTCTCCCATTTCAGTAATAACGCCTGAAATTTCAAGTCCCATCCATTCAGGGCAACCGGGAGGAGGGGGATAGTCCCCTGCCCTTTGCATAAGGTCGGCACGGTTAAGCGCGGCACAGTGTATTTCTACAAGCACCTCTTCGCTTTTTATAACCGGGTCGGGAACGTTGCTCCACGACAGAGAATTATCTTTGTTTACAAGTATTGCTTTCATAACTTATATATCCTTTCCGCAAGCCTTCAAAACGTATTTGAAGAGCATAAGCTCATAATCGGGGGTGTATGGATTGGTCTTTTCGCCTCTTACCATAGCTGCAAAAGAAAGCATCATCGGGTCGTATCGGTCGTGCACGGGACACTCGGTGTAGGTACCCTGGGTTCTCCAATCGTCAATTTCGGGAGAAACCGTCATACCTGTTACCTGTCCGCCCTGCACGTTTTTCTCCATGGGTTTGATCTCAACGGTCTTTTTAGAGCCTGTCACCACGAGCTGACGTCTCAAAAAGCCGCCCTTTTCCACCGAGGTAGTCTTTGCAAAGGAAACTCCGTTTTTATATTCAAAGACAGCCATACCGAAATCTGTGCTTGTAACACCGCTAACCCCTGTACACTTATTTAAGGGAATAATCTTTTCGGGCTCTCCCTGTAAGGTCAAAATAAGGTCAACAAGGTGGCATCCCAAAAAGAACATCATACCTCCCGGGAAGCATTCAAGCCATTGACGGTTTTGGGGTGTGTGGAGACAGTTCATCTGCGCCTCTACGCTGATTATATCGCCAAGCTCTCCGTTTTTAACGTCCTCGATAAGCTGTGAAATATAAGGGTTATATCGGTACATATAGCCTGTATGGAAGGTCTTGTTGTTCTTCTTGACAGCCTCTATCATTTTTTCAAAGGAAGCAAGGTCGGTTCCTCCGGGCTTTTCCATATGTATGTGTTTTCCGTGCTCTGCTGCAAGAATCGTATACTTGGTGAGATGTATCTCGTCGGTTTCGATAGTTACCGCCTCGATGGAATCGTCGTTGAGTATTTCGTCCAAAGTCAGTTCGGGGTAACCTTCAAGCACGCCAAGGGACTTGGGAAACTTTTCCCTTTCGTTTTCCGGAAGTGCGTAGCCTACTATTTCAAACACGTCGGGAAATTTCTTAAGCGATGCAAAAATCGACGTCGCGTGGCTGAGAGTATTGAGTCCTATCTGTGCGATTCTGATTTTTCTCATTTCAATAAACTCCAATCAAATTGAATTGTGGAAGGGAATTCCCTGTCTGTTGCAAGACGGTGATATACCTCTTGGCAGTTTTCGGGGGAATGTATCTCTTTTGCAAGAGACTTGATATCGATTCTGCCATATTCAATCAACTTGAACATTGCCTTGATATCATCGGGATGAGTAAACCATCCGGGATGCGACTCGAAATCGGGACGTGCCATTGTGTGAGCACCAATAAGGGTTACACCCGGGAAATGCACTTTTCTGTAGTAGTCGATAGTAAATTCCTTGTCTCTTGTACAGCCAAGCAAAGCAACTCTGCCAAAGCGTGCCATACAGTCAAGAGCTCCGTCAAGACCTGCACCAACACCGGTAACCTCAATTGCAACGTTAACACCGCCATTGGATGCCCTTCTGACCTTTGAAGCAAAATTCTCTTCAAAGGGGTCAAAGGCATAGTCGGCACCTGCCTCAAGAGCCTCTTTTCTACGGCTTTCGATGGGGTCAACTGCTATTATGGGAGCGGCACCCGCAACCTTAAGCTGACGTACGGCTATCTGTCCCAGCAGTCCAAGTCCCATAACGAGAGCGGACTCTCCTATTTCAAGACGTGTTTTACGAATTGCCGCAAGGGGAAAAGTTACAATGTAACAAAAAGCCGCCTCGCTAAAGGATATCTTATCGCTTATCTTTACAACGTTATAAACGTTCATTGTCTTGTATCGGGAATGGATACCGGTGAAAACGGCTACCCTGTCCCCTATTTCAAATTCTGTAACGGCTGAACCTTTTTCGACGATGACACCCGAGCTGCTGTAACCAAGATATCTTGGGAATACAACGCTTCCCTCTCTGCTTCCCGCAACGTTGGGGTCACCTATAAGATTTGCTTTTTCTGTACCCGGGCTCACTGTACTGAAGGCAGTTTCTACAACTACTTCCTTTTCACCGGGAGCTCTGTAATCACAATCCAAAAGCTCGGCAACACCGGGCTTTGTAAATACTATTGCTTTATTCTGTCTCATATCAATTACCTCCGTAATTCAATTGTATCATATTGACATTCAATGCGAAATACATTATAATATACAAAAAGGGTAATATTCTATACTAATTCAGGGTGTTTTGGATATGAATAGCAATGTTTTATATAATAATTTCTATTTTAACAAATACGATTACAACGGGTACAGGTACACCGACAATACAAAAGGCTCTCCCTTGAACTATCTTGCTTGTATGCTTAAGGGAAGGTGCAAAATAGTTAGCAGTGAGAACACCATTGAGGTAAACGAAGGCGGCGTGTTCTACATTCCCAAGGGTCTGCCCTACGAATCCTACTGGTACGGAAGTGAGGATATCTCTTTTCTTTCCTTTGGATTTGACAGATTGGACTCATCGGACAAAACTCAGCCGAAGCTACAGGCAATAGAGTGCTCCGACGACCTGCGCAACCGTATAATGAGGCTATCAATTAGCGACACCTCCTGCAAAACGCTGTCGGATTTTTACGGCATAATGTCGGAGCTATTGCCTATTATGGAGCAAAAAGAAGCCAAGCGCGATGAAATGCTTTTAAAAAAAGCAATCGATTATATTGAATTTAACGCCGATTGCTCTGTAGGTGATATTGCAAGGGCTGTTCACATAAGCGAGCCTTACGTGTACGTGCTTTTTAAAAAACATCTTGGCACAACCCCCAACGACTACAGGCAAAAGTTTATATGTGAAAAAGGCCGACAGCTGTTGCTGTCGACCAATAAAACCGTTGAAGAAATAAGCGAAATGCTTAAAATCAGCTCAGGTTCATATTTCAGGAAGCTTTTAAAAAAGCACACGGGAATGACCCCCAGACAAATCAGAAAGAACAGCTTGTTCTAAAACGCCTTCATTTGCTCTTCCATAAGACGTATGTTGGCGATTATCTCGTCAGCCTTATCGTTGAGTGTATGACACCAAGGAGCAACCATAAATCCCTTCAAAGCACCTTCGGGTGCTATTTTTTTATACAGCTCTATCATATCAGGCGCATTATAGGGAGTATCGCCCCACTTAGAAAAGCACGGAACAAGTCCGTAGCCCAGGGCTGCACTGTTTATCATATCCTCACGCATTTTCACATATCCCGGGTCTTCCTCAATATACGTCAAATTCATTTGATTGTACGGGAAGGTATTGGCGTAAAAGTCAATGTCGGCTTGCGAGCAATCTGATATTTTCTTGAAATGCTCTTTTTTGAATGCAAAGTAGTACCACGGAGAAAGCAATACGCTGTCCGTATCGAATCTCTTTTTGAACTCCTCGGGCTGTTCACAGCAGATATCTGCCCATATCCAAGGCTTTGCGCCAAGATCGGTCACGATATCGCACAGAAATTTCAAATCGTGCCAGAGAAGCTCTCCCCTTCTGAAATTAACAAGTCCTTCGTAGTTTCTGAGAATATTGGTATTTCCCTCTTCATCCATTCCGAGATGGACGTACTCGGGCTTTTCAAAAAGGTCGTATACCTCGTGTATCAGGTCACGGCAAACGTCGTAATAGACCTTAGTTGACATCAGCTTTCTGTACTCACCAAGCCAAAGACAGTGTGTTGCAGAAAAGTTGAGCTTGGGAATTAAAGCAATACCCATATTACGCAAGCGTTCAATTTCCTTTTTAACTCGGTAATAGCTCCACGCTCCGTCAACGGCGAGCTCGGGGTGGCTCTTCCACTCTATTCCCTCTCCTATATCAAGCACTATCATATTAATGCCCGACTCCTGTGCAGCTGCCGTTACACGCTCCCAAGCCTCGTCGTCAAAGTCAAGATGATCAACCTTATTGCGCCACATTTCAACTCCCAGTGTGGCATATAGAGACCAAATCATATGTAATACCTCTCCATCCTTTATGAATCAGGGCTGTTTAAAGCTCTGTTCGAGTTTTTAAACAGCCCTTTTGACTATTAATAGAGTTTAACCTTTTCGATATCTGTGGGTATGTCAACCACCGGCTCTGTCCAATCGGCAGGATTTTCGATGGTCTTTCCACTAACGCCTATTACGACCTGTGCTCTGGTGGTAAGGTCGCTCATAGCTTCTGCCTTGTAGGTATACTCAAAATTACCCTTGGGAACCTCGATATCACCTGTAAAGGTTATTTCCTTTACGTGAGCCTCGTCGTCAACCCATTTGCCTTCTTCGTCATATATCTGAGTATAGTAATTGAGATATGCCTTGTTTTCATCGGGATAATATTCGATGAAGTCACCGCCATGAAGCTCGGCATCGAAGGAAATTGTCTTTCCGCCAACGGTCAGTGAAGGATTCTTTGCAGGAGCATCGGCAGGAGTAAAGGCTGTAAGGTCACCAATCTTAACACCGTTACAGCTTCCGCAAAGAGTAACTGTTACGGCATTTATTGCCTTGAAGTCAGCCTGTGCACGATAGGTCTCGTAGTTTATTCCGCCTGTAGAAATACCGCTGAAGCTGTAGCCTTCGTAATCGTCGTTGTTTATTTCAAGGAGTATTATTTCCTTCCAGCCCTCGAAATTGAGAGGAATGAAATAGTCGTTACGTCCGTTCTCAACGCTTACAATACCCTTGAGTGTAATAAGGATAGCGTCCGTTGCAGAATTGTTACCAAACACTCTTATCTTAAAGGCGGTCTTACCTGCGATGTTAAGAGTAGTAATGCTGTGCTTACCCTTATAATCGGTAACCGGCTTGTTTTCGTCAAAGGACTTAACAAGGGTTCCGTCTTCTCCCTTGGTAGAATATCTTTGCTCTATTCTGATGAAGGGAGTCTGCTTGTCAAAGGGATTGGTTGCTGTAGCCTTAGTAAACTTCGGCTCGGAAATATCGTATACCTTATGCTTGAAATACTGCATTTCCTTGAATGCCCATGTGCCGTCAGCCTGTTTGAACAGCTTGTATTCGTACTTACCGTTCTTTATTGCATTTCTTACTTCAACCGAGAAGTAGTTTGCTTCACGGAGTCTTGTGTAGAGTCCGTAGTACATAAAGTTATCGGAAAGTCTTGTCTTTTCGGCAAATGACGAAACGGAGAAGGGCTGACAAACTGTTGAGAAGTTATAAGCCAGAGCAAGTGAACCCATATGGTCCAGGTCGTCACGGTACATTGTTCTTACGTTTGTATCCTTGAACTGTGCATCCTTGTCGGGCGCATAGTTGAACCAGCCTACAGTTGCAGTATAGAACATATTAGGATAGGACTTAAGTGTTCCTGCAAAGTGTCCTTCCTTGTGATTCTTATATGCACGGTATGCATAGTCGGTTGCACCTGCACGTCCTCTTGCGCTCCAAAGATATGAAGCAAAGGTGGAGAACTCAATAATAGGCTTAACCTCGCAATTGGATACAACTGTACGTACAAATTCCGAGTAGATGTAATAGCCCATTCTTGAATCGTACAAGCCGTCGTGAGCAAACGACTCGAGACCGTCCAGATATATCATCTCAAATCCGCCCTCGTTATATGTCTTGGCGGTATCCTTGGCTATCTTGTAGAAGAGCTCGGAAAGAGGCTGTGACTGAAACATTCCGTACCAGCCGAGTATCTGACGGATCTCTGCGCCGTCTGCGTGCTCTACAGGCTTTGTGCCCAGTTGTCCTCGTTTTACGTTAAGGAATCCCGAGGAGGTACCCGACTGAACGTAGATAATTTCTTCATCAATAAGGATGTATCTTGTGTGAACGTTGTTCCACGGGATCGCAGAGCCTGTTACAACAAACTTTGATGCATCCTCGTTGGTCTTAACGTTGGTTCTGAACTTGGAGAGCTTACCTCTAAGAGTATAAGTTACCTCGTCAAAGCAAAGCTGTTGCTGCCATTTGGGATCGGTAAGGATGTTCTTTGCGTTTGCGGGTACAAGCGACGAATAGGTGTGGAGACCTAACTGAACACCCTCTGCTTTTACCTTATCGGCAATTCTTTCTTTGAATACCGAAGGAGTAATAAAAGTATCATCCTGTTTTTCCTTTTCGTTTCTTGCCATTATAAAGTTGAAGTCCGCATGGATAAAGGTAGAGCCTTGGTGAAGGTCCATTTGCTCAATGCTGTACTTCTTGGCAAGCTTTGCTGTCTCGGTTGCGTTTTCGGGAGTAAGACCGCTGTTGATAATTACGTAATCTCCAAAGAGGTCGGGGTTATCAAGAGCATACGCACCTCCGTGTGTGGAGGTAATGCCCTTTGCGGGATCAATGCCGTCTACAATACTCTTAAGGTGGTCGCGGTGCTCAGTCATACGTGAGAATGCAACACCAAGCTTTGCACCAAGAGTAGGAACACCAAGATAGGTGTAGGTAGTACCCTTTGCAGCCTTTGACGAGCCTCCGGGATAGTAGTGGTTGTTTACGGTCGTAGTCATAGGAATGCCGGAAAGACCGTAGGCGTTTTCACTGTCAAGCTCCCAAGGTGCACTTATTGTAAGATTACAGATAACCGCACCGTTCAAAGATGAAGGAAGGTTAGTATCAAGTGCAACTGTAAAATGGTCCTTCTTGACGTCAATTATGTAATAAGCAACGGTTCCGTCCTTATATACTGTCTTAAGTCTGCCGTTTTCTACGTCGACCTCTGTAGGCTGAACGGTAGTGCCCGAGGCGTTGATAATGTAAGAGAACCAAGGTGATGCTGAAACAAGGTTCATCTCTGCACCTGTCATCTTATTGATAACAGAAGTAACCTTACCGCCTTTTTTGGCAATTGATACCTTTATATAATCGTTTTCAAAATAAACCTCACTGCCTGTCTTTTTAAGCTGTGAAAGGTCTGCGGCGTAATAGTAATCGCCGTGTACGTTACTGTTGGACGCCATAAGTATCTGATATTCTGCCCAGTGACCGTTGATGTCCGAGAACACTGTGTCAAGATGTGCTCTGCTGACAGTATCGGCATTGGCAAGTATGGATATAAGTCGGTTTATAACCGTTACGACCTCAGCACGTGTAATGGTAGCGTTAGGCTTGAAGGAGCCGTCGCCATATCCGTTTACAAGACCTGTTGCAGCTGCGGCAACAATGGCATCGTAATACTTATTGGATGCGTCAACGTCCGTAAAGGTAACGTTGGATTTTGCTGTAAGATTTGATGCAAAATAAGCAAGCTCAACAAATTCAGCTCTGGTTATCTTTGCGTTGGGCTTGTACTTATCCGAAGTGTTGGTAAAGAAATATCCTGTTTCGTCAAGATAAGCGATAGCATTATAGAACCAATCGTCCTTCTTTACGTCGGAAAAGCGTGTGGTGTAGCCGTCGGGAATACTCTGCGAGCCTGTGAGAAGACGCGCAAAGATAGTGCAGGCTTCAGCCTTTGTCATATTATCGTTGGGCTTGAAGAGATTTCCTGCGTATCCGTTGATGTACGCTTTGTTGTTTCCGTTTGTTTGAGTTGCAACCTTAGGAAGAACGGTAACAGGGTCGGGGTCGGGAAGGTCTGCAAGGTTAAGCTTTATAACCTTGTGAGTATCCTCTACGTAACCGCCTGTTTTTTCGTGATAAGGTACACCGAATCTTACGTCTAACGTTTTATCCTCTTCCGAGAATTTTATCATAAGAGGATAAGCTATTCCCGTAGCCGCAAGCTTACCTTCAAGGTTCGCCATAACTGCCGCTACTTCGTAGCCGTTTTGATTCTTAAAAGTATTTGTAACGATTTCTGTTCCCGAATCACCTGTAGCAGAAACGATACAAGCGATATTATCCCACTTGGAGAACGCATAATCCCAAAGATTCGTGCCGTCGCGAGGCTTGTCGTTGTGAAGTATTCTCGTTCTTACTGTGGTGGAATACTTTCCGTATACTGCAAGCCATTCCGACTGGGAAAGATTCCAATCGTGCTGGGTATACATATTTCCCTTGGCGTCAAGGAAAGACGTGGTGAATATGAAGGCACGCTTGTCAAGGTTGTTTTCCTGCACTGTGTTGAACCAGTTGAGAACAGCCTGTCTGGGAAATGCCTCAAGCTGATACACAAGGTAGGTGGTATTTCCGTCCTTGACGTATACAACCATATTGTTGCTGTCATACATCTCATAGTTGTGACCCGTTGAGCCTATATAATCGCCGGAATCAAAAACTGTCTGGAGATGGTTGTTTCTTTCAAAACCGGCACCGCAATAGTCACCCTGACCTATTGAAACACCGTAAGCGATATCCATATCGGTAAGGAGCGAGGCAGTCTTTCTCATAGCCTCAAAGTCACGCATCCACTCCTCATCGTTAACGTTAGCTTCAACAAGCTCCTTTTCGGTATGTCCCTGCTGAGCAACGTACTGTGCGTGCATAAAGTTGGGACCTGAGGACATATTACCTAAAAAGCTGACGTACTTGAGCCCAAAACGTGACGCAATATCGCCAAGCCAGTAGCAAGCATCCTCAATAGGAGTGAGCTTTGCGCTGTCTGCAAAGAAGGGCTTTGTGCCGTTAAAGCTTGCCATTACAAAGTCTTCTTCCTTAGCATAATCGTCTTCAAGAACCGCTGTTTTGGCAAGCGAGCTTACTGTAAGAGCCGCCGCAACGGTCAAAAGACAAAGCAACAGTGATAAAAGTCTTTTCATATTTTTTCTCCCGTTCATATAATATTACATTTTAATTATACAACAAGCGGTGTTTTTTTACAAGACAAATATTGACATTGAGTTGAAAAATTTTGTTATTTTACCTGTGTCCATATTATCATGTCCGAAGCACCCCTGTTGGCTATGGCAAAATAAGGTATAAGTCTTGCACAAAATTCAATGCGGTCTTGGGATTTTAAAGAGTAGAGTCTGTCGGTGCTCTTGCGACGCTGAGCGTCCATATAGAGTATCGGAGCAGGTATTCCCTCCTCTATGGCCACCTTGAAATTACCGTTGTCAAGAACGGTTATATCTCGGAGGTTCTCACCGTTGTCTATTCCCTCCATGCAATATACAAGCGGTCCGCGCATAATTGCATATCTGCCCGAATCGTCCTGTACGTTAGGATTTGCTTCGATAAAATGAACGTTCATTGGCAGGTCGAGTGAAAGCTTTTCTCCGTCTGTAAGCTCAAACTCGGCAAATCCGTTTTTGGTTTCGCCTTCATACTCAACGCACCATTCGGGAATCCTGACAAAAAGCTTAACACGCTCTCCGTGATACTCAAATTCAATACGCCCGTCACAAGGATATGCCGTTCTTTGAATAAGAGTTGCCTCCTTGCCTCCTACCGTCAGCTTTGTCTCAGCGTGGGCAAACTGATTGCAATAAACCGTGTTACCGTCAACCGTGTACATATATCTGGGAAGCGAGCCCAGCATTCTCACCACGTTAGGAGGACAACAGGAGCAGTTAAACACCTTAACACGCTCTGCCGGAGGCTGATATGCCCCCTTGTGCTCATATTTTTTCAGGTCAAGCTCCAGTGGGTTTGTGTAGAAAAATTCATCCCCTCCAAGCGAAAGTCCCGAAATAAATCCGTTATAATAGATTCTTTCAATTACGTCTGCGTAAACAGAATTCACCTTTGATGTTTGAAGCTCAGCGGCAAACATTGCCAAAGATATGGCAGCGCAGGTCTCGTTGTAGGACTCACGGTTTGGAATGTTATAGCAATATGAGTACGTCTCACCCTGTTTTTGCGCACCTACGCCGCCTGTAATACTCATTTTTGTATTTACTACGTCATCAAAGAGGCGGTCGCAAGCGTCACCAAGCTCCTTATCCTTATCTATTTTGGAGAGCATCGCCATTGCAGTATATAAATAACCTGCGCGAACAGCGTGCCCTTTGGCTTTACTCATTTTACGCACAGGCATCTCCGACTGGAAATACTCGTCCCAGCCTTCCCCCTCCCAGTGCATATCGTCATTTTCACAGGTGCCTCTCTTATCTATAAAGAAGCGAGCCAGTTCAAGATGCTTTTTATCACCCGTATACTCGTAAAGCTTCAAAAGAGCTATTTCTATTTCCTCGTGCCCGGGTGTTGTAAAGGCGGCTCTTCCCTCCTCCATAAAATTACGTCGGATGCACTCAACGTTTTTCAGCATACATTTTAAAAGCTTATCCTTGCCTGTTGCTCTGTGGTAAGCAATTGCCGCCTCTATAAGATGTCCTGTGCAGTAAAGCTCGTGACAGTTTCTGTCGGTATATATTTTTGAAGGGTCCATAGAAAGATAATAGGAATTAAAGTATCCGTCAGCCCTTTGGTTTTTTTCTATTTCGTCAACGGTTGCATCGACAAGTGCCTCAAGCTTTGGCTCACGGCAGGTCTCTGTAAGATATGCAACGCCCTCTATCCACTTTGCAACGTCGGAATCCCAATAAATATGAGGCTTCTTTTCGGGATCGTCACCGTCACGCCAGTTGCAAGAAAAGGCATCGAATCTGCCTGTTTCCTTGAATCTCTCATACACTGCATGGACGGTAACTCTTCTCACAAGGTCGGTATAGTATTTCCAAAATCCGTCTTTTACGGTAGTGTTTGCAAAATAAAGGTTTTTCATTTTATTTTCCTCTTATTGACATTTATTTGTGCTTATGCTATTATCAGTATAGCAAAAACACCGATTAATTTACAACCCAAAAAAACGTATAATAGGAGTTAAAATCCGACTTATGTTTGAAAGCGTTAAATACGTCAGCTCAGGAAAATTCATATCAACGGGACAGTGGATGCATCCCGACAGAACAATAGATTCATATGAGATAATTTTTGTTATAAAGGGAGAAGTTTTCATCAACGAGAACGGCAAGGAATATCATCTGAAGGAAAACGATCTGCTTGTTTTGGAACCGAACACCAGGCATTTCGGATACAAAGAAAGCAACGGCACGTCGTTTTATTGGATGCATTGGCTATGCGATGATTCTTTTTCCCCCGAGGTAAAGAGCTTTAATTACACCAGGCCTTATAATCTTTCCATTCTTTTCACACAGCTTCTCAATTATTCCTTTGAAAATGCTCCAAAGGAAATGCTTGACTGCACGGCAAGGCTGATTCTGGGAGAAGCCTATCTGAGAAAAAAAGACACCGAGGATATGCGGATAGCTAACACAGTAGCCGATTGGATAAAATCCAACAGTGACCTACACGTAAAGGTTTCCGACGTGTCAAAAAATTTCGGCTATAACAGTGACTACGTCAGCCGTCTTTTTAAAAAAGCATATAAAAAATCGCTCAAGGAATATATTGACGAGGTAAAAACAGAGCATATTAAAAATATGCTGTTGAACACCTCCTTGACCTTGAACGAAATTGCTTTGTCCTGCGGATTTGAGGAATACAAATACTTTTTGAAATTCTTCAAATACCACGCAAAAATGACACCAACAGAATTTTTGAACGTATATTCGGGGATACACGTAAACAACAAGTAAATTTATAATTCTCGGTGTCCTATCTAAATCATCCAAATACAC
>JAZSDT010000014.1:0-8601 GCA_045531285.1 Eubacteriales bacterium | reverse complement strand
TTTGAAAATTTCATTTTCTTCGCGGGTTGCTCGGACTGCCGTACTTTTAAGTACGCGACGCCTTGATTCCTTAAAAATTTCGTTCAATACTTTGTCAACTGCAAACAGGTCTTCGTCAACTTACCAAAGTAAGTTTTCCTCGCCCTGTTCTTGTTTCCTTGTCTTGCGCAAAATTTTGTCGGAATCGGGAGTAGCGGTTTTTGGGGTTGTGAGCTTTGGGTGAGAACGAAAAAAACAATAACAATTGAATAGAAAATCTCTCCCATAAAAAAGAGTGATGTGGAAACACATCACTCCTTTTTACTTTATAGGAAAATTCTCGATTATTACACCCTCGCCGTTTTACTATTTTAAACATATGCAAAGCTTTGGATAGGCGAGCATTGCCGGCGGTCGCTGACCGCTTTATCCTTTGTACCAAGGCAAATATTCTTTGTTTATTTCAAGCATTTCCGTTACCATTTCCTGAATCTCGTCAAGTGAGAGTACAGCTGAGGTAAGAGGATCGTATGCACATGCCCAGAATACCTTTCTTGCATCTCCTTCAAGGGCTGCTTGGACTGCAAGCTCTTCGCATCTTGCTGTGGTATTTACAAGCACTGCGAGATGATCCGGAAGCTTTCCTACCGCTACTGCTTCCAGACTGTTACGGCTTGCAATTACAGGCACTTCAACACAGCATCCTTCAGGAAGATTGTCAATAAGGTTAAAATTACGTACGTTACCGTTGAAACGGAACATTGTATGGTCACCGAAGCAAGCATTGAAAATGTATGCCGCATATTCCTCTCCGCGCTTGAGATCAAGCTCGCTGTCGGGTTTATTTAAATCTGCCGTTATCTCATCGCGCCAAGTGTTTTTACGATTCATATAGTAGTCGAGAATGTATGAATGCACTCCGGGATTCCAGCCTGTACCGTTAGTACAATACTTGTCAATAAGGTCGGCACGCTTGCGATACCATGAAACGTATTCGCTGTTGTGACCGCTTGACTCTGTAACGTAGTAGTCAAGGTGAAGGAACATATTGTTGCGCACTTGCTCGTGATTGAGTACTTCCGGATCCTTCATAGCCTCTTTCAACGTGGGGTAGAGGTCGCGTCCGTTGTGCTTTAGTTCAAGGTAAAACGCTTGATGGTTAACACCTGCACAGGTATAAACTATTTCCTTGGGGTCAACGTTGCACCATTTTGCCAGCATATTGGCTGTACCCTGAACACTGTGGCAAAGTCCCGTGATGTGAAGCTTCGGGAACTTTTCCTGCATCGCACGGCAGAGCATTGCCATAGGATTTGTATAGTTGAGGAAAATAGCGTCAGGACAGTATTTCTCAATATCTGCACAAATATCCAGCATAAGAGGAATGGTACGAAGTGCTCTGAATATACCCGAAGGACCTCTTGTGTCGCCTACGTTAATGTCAATGCCGTATTTTTCGGGAATCAGGATATCGTGCTTCCAGACTTCAACGTCACCGGCAAGAACGGTACAAAGAACGCCGTCGGCTCCCTTCAACGCTTCTGCCGGTTTGTGGTTGTTGTAATCTTTGCGGGATATTTACCCACTCTTACAATCTTCTCACAAGCCGTCTTTATGTAGCCAAGTCTTTCTTCGTCAATATCCATTAATGCTATCTCGGCATCCCGGAACGCCGGAAATGTTAAAATGTCTCTTACCAAGGCTCTGGTAAAGCCGAAGCTTCCACCGCCGATAAATGCAAACTTTTTCATAATTACCTCCGAATTGTGTATTTTACACCTTGATTTTATTATAAAAAAGTTTAAGAGTCTATTGCATAATGTCGCATTGATATGGTATAATGTCTACAAAATAGCAAGGAGGCAAATATGGCAAACGGATGCGAGGTAACTTTTGAAAGAAACACAGCACGTTACGAGGGGTTGAAGCCCGTCAGCAGCGGCGAAGAAAAGTGCAGCCCCGGACATTATTGGGGTGCCGGAGTCAGAGGAAACTACATTATACACTTTGTTATATCGGGAACGGGTGTTTTCTATTGCGGAACCGGTAAGTACACTTTGACTAAGGGGCAGGCATTCGTTATATTCCCCAATACCGTTGTCAAGTATCAAGCAGACACTAAGGATCCGTGGCATTACGCTTGGGTAGTTTTTGGCGGCGAGGAAGCAAGGACGGTTTTCGACAGTCTTGGTGTTAGCGTCAGAGACCCGATAATCACGTCTATCGACGTCAAAAGAGCTGTGGACTTGATACGTAAAATGCCCGGGGAAAGGGGAGGAGTGCTCAGTGAAAACCTGAGATTCTCGTCATTGCTTTATGAGTTTTTGTCTCTACTTGCCGAAAACAAGACCGATGACAAGACCGAAAACGTCTACCTTAATGCCGCCACACGCTTTATAAGAGCTCACTATCACGAGGACGTGACAGTGGAGAGCCTTGCGGAATACATAGGAATAAGCAGAAAATACCTTTTTGCAATATTCAAAAACACTCTTGGAGTATCTCCTAAGGAATATATAATCGATTATCGCATGAAAAAGGCGTGTCAGTTTTTAGAGGACGGTGAGTTGTCCGTATCGCAGGTTGCGTATTCGGTAGGATATAAGGACCCTTTGACCTTTTCAAAAATGTTCAAGGCAAGGATAGGTGTAGCGCCTATGACGTTGCGACGTAACGTCATAGAATGAAGCGGCAAACAAGTAAGGAGTGACGCATTTTCGCGTCACTCCTATTTGCAATTTAGAAATTCCAGTCGTACTTATTGTACTCGTTTGTGATAAGGTTGATAGCGTGCTGAATATCAGCTATCTGCTCTGCGCCCTCGGGTATCTCTCTTTCAATGGTGTAGTGACCAGTGTACTTATGCTCGTTAAGAAGCTGAATAAGTCTGGGGAAGTTAACCTTACCGTCGCCTACCTTTACTTCTTTGCCGCATTTCTTACCGCAGGTGGGGTAGAGACCGTCTTTAACGTGTACGCCTCTTACGAAGTCACCGATGGTATCCATCGCATCGCAGGGATTAGCCTTACCGTATGTGATAAGGTTTGAGGGGTCAAGGTTGATACCGATATTGCCTGTTCCGATATCCTCGATTGCACGGGCAATTGTGGTGGGTGTCTCTTGTCCTGTCTCGAAATTGAAGTGGAGGCCCAAGCCCTTGCACTTGTTGCAAAGGGTTTTAAGAGCAACGATTGTACCGATGTAATTGGGGTCGTAAGGATTTTCAGGCATATAACCAACGTGTGTCGTGATGTCGGGTGTTCCTATCTTAGTTGCCCATTCAGCACCCTGCATAAGCTCGCTAAGTCTGTGGTTACGTGTTGCAACGGGAACAAGACCAAGTGTTTCCTGTCCTTCATAGAAGTTCCAGTAACACGTGGGAGTCCATCCGCACCAGAGTGCAGAAATTTCCATACCGTATTTTTTGCAAAGATTGTTGATTATCTCAGCCGATTCATCTGTTCTCTCATTTACGTTCCATGAGCTGAGCTGTAAGCTTACCATTCCAAGCTCTTTCATTTGAATGAACTTCTTCTCGATGGTAGAAGGGCTGAGGTATACAATTGTACCAATTTTAATAGCCATTTTTATGTCTCCTTAAAGTTATGTTATCGTACGGTGTGATTTTTGAATTTTTTCGTATTTTTCCGCAATACTTAGCACTCTCTCGACTCACTCTCGTCGCTTTACGGAAAGTAAAGCGTCCTCGGTTCGCTCACTCGTGCGTCGTCTTGCGAAAAAAACCTTCAAAATTTAGTTACAGGTTCACGGTGTGATTTTTGGGTGTAAACCGAAAATGAAAGGTTAATATGATTTATATGGTATGATTTTGATTTACACCTTGGTATTTTAAAGAGTTACAAGCTGTCCCTTGTTGTCTGCTGATTCCATTTCCGCAAGAGCCATCTTGATGCTTCTCATTGAATCTTCGGGAGGATTGATTGTATTCTCTCCGCCGTTCATGATAAGCTCTGCAAGATACTTGATTTCAGCGTAGTGACCGCCGTTGTTGTGCTTGGACTCGATGGGTATTTCCTTGTAATCAAGGTCATATGCTCTGAAGCCCTTTTCATCACAGATAACAGTACCCTTTTCAAAGTCAGCTCTGAAGCCCCACTTGAAGCCGGGCTGATGCTGTACCCAGTTGTTTGAAGTGTGTACGCAAAGGTTATCGTAAATGTAGTTTGTAGCACATGTGTCATAGCCTGAGCCGGGACGAACTATCTTACCAACGGTAGAAACAGCCTTGGGCATACCGTAGAGATATTGAACCATATCAATATCGTGTACGTGCTGGTCGAAAAGACCTCCGCCACCCTTTTCACGACAGAAGAACCATTCCTTTGTAGGAGCGGCACCGCCTCTGTAGTAGTGACCTCCGATGGGTGCACCGAGAGTATTGTTGTCGATTATTTCCTTGAGTGCAAGATAAATTCCGTCAAAACGCTCACACTGACCAATCATAAGACGAACGTTGTTCTTCTTAGCTGTGTCTATCATGAGCTGACACTGTGAAAGTGAGATAGCCATGGGCTTCTCGCAAAGACAGTTGATTCCTGCGTTGAGAACCTTGCAAGTAACTGTGCTGTGCTCGTAAGTGGGAACAACAACGTTTACAAGGTCAAGATCCTTTTCCTTTTCAAGCATTTCATCTACTGTAAGATAACAACGGTACTTGGAGAAGTCATAATCCGACTTTTCCATACCTTCAAGGTTAAGAGATGCTTTTACGGCACCGAAAGCCTTGGGGTCGATATCGCAAAGTGCAACAAGCTGGATATCAACGCCGTCTGCCATAAGCTTTTCAATTATTGAAAGGTGACCTCTGCCCATTCCGCCGAGGCCAATAAGACCCATTTTTAACATATTTATTTCCTCCTAGGGATATTTAGAGTATAATTCTTGCACTGTGGTGTGCAAGAATTATACTTGAAAGATTATTTAGTTGATTAAAGCTCAACGATCTGTCCGCCAAGGTCAGCTGACTTTGCCTCTGCAAGAGCTATGCGGATAGTGTCCATTGATGATTCGGGAGGGTTGATTGTGTTGATGCCGTTGTTTTCGATAAGCTCAACAAAATACTTGATTTCGGGGTAGTGACCGCCAAGCTGAGGAACCTGAGGAAGCTCGATGGGGTTGTAGCCCTTAGAGAATGCTCTGAAGCCCTTCTCGTCGAATATTACTGTACCTTCCTCGAAATCTGCTCTGAAGCCGTGACGGAAACCGGGCTCACGGTTTACCCAGAGGTTCTCTGTATGTACACAGTAGTTTTCGTCGTAGATGTAGTTAGTAGCGCATGTGTCGTAGCCTGAACCGGGGATAACGATCTTACCTACGGTTGAAACTGCCTTGGGAACACCGTAGAGATAGTTAACCATATCAACGTCGTGAATGTGCTGGTCAAAGAGAGCACCGCCGCCCTTTTCACGACAGAGGTACCAGTCCTTAGTGGGAGTACCGCCGTTACGGTAGAAGAAACCGCCGATAGGAGCACCGAGCTTACCTGATGTGAAGAAGTCCTTGAGAACGACCCACTCGCCCCAGAATCTCAGACACTGACCGATCATAAGCTTAACGTTGTTCTTCTTAGCTGTGTCTATCATGAGCTGACACTGTGAAAGAGAGATAGCCATGGGCTTCTCGCAAAGACAGTTGACGCCTGCGTTCATTACCTTACAAGCAACAGTGCTGTGCTCATATGTGGGAACAACAACGTTTACGAGGTCGAGCTCTTCGTTTGCGAGCATTTCGTCAACGTTGTCATAGCAGTGATACTTTGAAAAGTCGTAATCTGCCTTCTCCATACCTTCAAGGTTAAGAGAGGTCTTAACTTTTCCGAATGCCTTGGGGTCGATATCGCAAAGTGCAACGAGTTCGATGCCGACACCATCTGCCATAAGTTTTTCAAGCTGAGTAAGATGACCTCTGCCCATTCCGCCGAGGCCTACAAGTCCCATTTTTAACATAATCTTATACCGCCTTTAAAAAATTTAGTTTTTTCAGTCAAAAGACTTGACTTTTTCCTAATTTTATAGTATACCATAATTAGAAGAAATGCAATGTCCAAAACGACGGTTTTTATGGACAAAATGACGATTTTTACCTTTGCGGAGTTTTTTATGGGCGAAAACGTTAAATATATGGCGCAGGCATATTTCAGAATAGATAACATAGACGACCGAAGTGTAAACATACTTGTTAACTCGTGCGGCGAGGAAATAGAGAAGAACCGTTTCCAGACAAGAATGGAAGCAGGCAGACGCGATTATTACCTTATGTATGTTCTGGGTGGGCGTATGGATGCTGTTATTGACGGAAAAAAAGGAGTTCTTGAGCGCGGAACGGTTGTTTGCATTACCCCGGGAACCCCTTATTTTTATTCTAATTCATCCGATGATTCTGACTTTGTAAGATATAGATGGATACACTTTACGGGGAACAACGTTGATTCTGTTCTCAACGCCTGTGAAATCAATCCAAATGAAATTATGAGAGTGGAAGTCAGAGAGGACGTCTATTCTCTGTGGGAAGACCTTTTTTATGAATTCAGAAACAACACGTCAAAGGTTGACGTGTCTGCTGCAATTATTTTGCCGTATATACTTATGAAGGTGGGCAAAACCAAGGTTGAAACGGGTGACGGCGGTCGTAAGCTGGATTTATCAATCAGGCATATCCACACACATCTTTCGTCTCCTATCTCAATTGAAGAGCTGTCAGCTATGGAGTTTTTGAGCCCCAGCCGCTACCGTGAGGTTTTCAGAAAAGTGACAGGGCATTCCCCTGTGGAGTATATTACCTTGCTTCGTTTGAGACAGGCTGCAGAGCTGTTAGCAGAGGGCGAGGTTACCATTGAAGAGGCGGCTCTTGCAGTGGGATACACTGACAGGCTGTATTTTCAGCGTGTGTTTAAAAAGCATATGGGCATTACCCCGGGAAGCTATCTCAAAAGAGTAAACGGAGAATAGTTTTCGCGCGTTAACTATAAGAAAGAGGACATATTGATGAAAAAATTTGACGGAATACTGATGTGCACAGATCTTGACGGTACTTTATTGATGGATGACAAATCAGTGTCAAAGGAAAATATTGAGGCGATTGAGTATTTTAAATCCGAGGGAGGACTGTTCACCTTTGTAACGGGAAGAGTTCCAATGGTTATAGGAGAGCTTTACCGTAAGGTGCACGCAAATGCTCCTGCAGGATGTATCAACGGCGGCGCAATTTATGATTGTAACAAAGGGGAGTACCTTTACAAGAAGCCAATAAGCCGTGACGTTCTTGAGCTTGTTCGTTATATTGACGAAAACGTTGAAAATATAGGTATACAAATTAATACCTTTGAAACTACATATTTTTCCAGAGACAATGAAAAAATGGTTCAGTACCGCGAGGATACGGGAGCTCCGTTAATTACCAAGCCTTATGATGAGGTACAGGAGGAGTTTTCAAAGATACTTTTCGGTGACACTGACCCCAACAAAATAGAGCTTGTAAAGAAGCTTCTTACTGAGCACCCCGGTTCTTCAAAATACGACCTTATCAGAACCGAAATAGGTCTTTATGAAATATTGCCCAAGAATACCAGCAAGGGCACTGTTTTGGAAAAGATGACTGAGCTTTTGGGCATCGATATTAAAAAGACCGTTGCTCTTGGTGACTACAACAACGATATCGATATGCTTCGTGTTGCCGGTATCGGTATAGCCGTGGCAAACGCAGTACCCGAGGTTAAGGCTGTTGCAGACCACATTACAGTTGGAAACAACGACCACGCTATTGCAAAGACCGTGGAAGAAATAGAAAAGGGCATACTTACATTTGCATAAGCGGAGATATTGTGAAGAAGTTTGACTCAATATTAATGTGTACCGACCTTGATGGCACACTGTTGAAAAACGATAAAAGTATATCGAAAGAGAACCTTGATGCCATTGAGTACTTTAAGTCTGAGGGTGGATATTTTACGTTTATAACGGGACGTATGCCTTTCTTTGTAAAGGAGATATACGACGTTATTGATCCAAACGTTCCCTTTGGCTGTATTAACGGCGGCGGTATATATGACCACGTAAAGCAGGAATACGTATGGGTAAAACCCATTTCGCCGCAGGTCATAGAGCTTGTGGACTACGCTTATAAAAACGTCGAGGGCATCGGAATCCAGATAAATGCCTTGGATAAAATATATTTTTGTACAGAAAATTCCGCACAGGTATATTTTCGTGAAGTGACCGGAGCGCCCGACCTAAAAGCCGATTACAAAAATATTACCGAGGATTTTGCAAAGGTACTTTTCGCCGACGAAAGAGAGGAAGCCATACAGGATCTAATGAGGCTTTTGCCCTCACATCCGCTAGCCTGCAACTTTGATTTCATACGTTCGGAAAAGATTCTTTACGAAATACTTCCCAAGGGAATAAACAAGGGCTTCGGACTAAAAAATCTTGCAGAGATTTTGAAGATCGATATAAAAAAGACTGTTGCACTCGGAGATTACAACAATGATATTGACATGCTCCGTACAGCAGGAATCGGCATAGCGGTTTCCAACGCCTGTCCTGAGGCTAAGGCGGCAGCGGACTACGTTACCGTCAGCAACGAGGAGCACGCAATCGCAAG
>JAZSDT010000164.1:0-5726 GCA_045531285.1 Eubacteriales bacterium | reverse complement strand
GGGGAACGCTGCAGCAACGTACTTAACTTCACCCTTAGGATTCTGAATACCGAGGATAAGCATATGCTCAGCCATCCAGCCTTCCTTCCATCCCTGATAAGAAGCAATTCTGAGCGCGAAACACTTTTTACCAAGAAGTACGTTTCCGCCGTATCCTGAGTTTACAGAAATAATTGTGTTGTCTTCGGGGAACTGACAGATATATCTGTTTTCGGGGTCGATATCACACTTACAGTGTAAGCATCTTACCCAGTCGTTGCTGTCGCCGAGAACATCAAATACCTTGGGGCTTACACGTGTCATAATTATCATATTGAGAACAACGTATATAGAATCTGTGATCTCGATACCAATCTTTGCAAGAGGTGAGCCGATAGGACCCATCGAGAACGGAATGATATACATTGTTCTTCCCTTGTAGCTGTTCTTTGCTATGTCATAAAGCTTTTTATACATTTCAGAAGGTGCGCACCAGTTGTTTGTGGGACCTGCATCTTCTTCTTTTGTAGTACATATGAAGGTTCTTGCTTCAACACGCGCTACGTCGTTTTCTTTTGTTCTGTGAAGATAACATCCAGGAAGCTTATCTTCATTGAGCTTCATCATTTCGCCGCTGGCAACAGATTCAGCGCGGAGTGCTTCCATCTGTTCTTCACTGCCGTCAATCCAAACTACGTTGTCGGGGGTAACGAGGTCTTTGATTTCGGCAATCCAGTTAAGTACTGTCTTGTTTGTTGTCATAACACTTACCTATCTTTCTTTGAATTTATAATAAATAATTATTAACGATTAATTGGTGCAGATGATAAAATATTGTAAAAAAACATATATACTTAAAACCTAACCCAATCTATATTATAGCATAACTTTTCAGTTTTGCAAGTGTATTTGATAATATTGTTTAAAATTTAACAGAAAATACTAAATTTTAACAATTTAGTTCGTATATAAAAGACGGCAAAAGCTTTTATAAAGCCTGCCGTCTTTTGTTAACATAAACTATCTTTTGAGTGCAATAGCATCTTTTGCGCGCTTAACAATGGTTTCAGCGTCTATTCCGAACGTATGCATTAGATCGTTAGCTTTTCCTGACATTCCGTATGTATCCTGAATACCAACCTTAATAACGGGAACAGGTGACGCGGATTCGGTTACTACGTCCGAAACAGCACTTCCGAGGCCTCCGATAACACTGTGTTCTTCAGCTGTTACGATCGCTCCGGTTTTTGCGGCCGATTCAAGAATTATATCTTTGTCAATTGGCTTAATTGTATGGATGTTTACAATTCTGGCATTAATTCCTTCAGAAGAGAGAATCTTTTCTGCTTCAATAGCCTCATTAACCACGAGTCCTGTTGCAATGATGGTTACGTCTGTGCCATCCTTAAGGAGTTGTCCTTTGCCTATGGTTAATTCGTATGTATCATAATCGTTTATTACAGGAACTGCAAGTCTGCCAAATCTGAGATACACCGGACCGTTGTGCTTTATAGCTGCAAGAACAGCAGCTCTTGCTTCAACTGCATCAGCTGGATTGATAATAACCATTCCCGGTATTGTACGCATTAAAGCAATATCTTCGTTGCACTGGTGTGTCGCACCGTCTTCGCCGACTGTTATACCGGCATGTGTGGCACCTATTTTTACGTTAAGATGAGGATAACCAATGGAGTTTCTTATTTGCTCATACGCTCTTCCTGCGGCAAACATTGCAAAACTGCTTGCAAAAGGAATTTTTCCTGTAGAAGCAACTCCGGCAGCAACTGCCATCATATTGCCTTCCGCTATACCGCAATCAAAAAATCTGTCAGGAAAACTCTTTTTAAAAGTTCCTGTTTTTGTAGATGCCGCAAGGTCAGCATCGAAAACTAAAATGTCATACTCTGCACCAAATTCAGCAAGCGCATTTCCGTATGCTTCTCTGGTTGCTATTTTAGAACCTATTTCGTATTTCATTGTTGTCCCTCCCCTGTTATATCGTAGCAGTGATTTCTGCTACTGCAATTTCGTACTGCTCTTTATTTGGAGCCGAGCCGTGCCATTCAGCACGATCCTCCATGAACGATACGCCCTTGCCCTTAACGGTTTTGCAAACGATAACGGTGGGTTTATCCTTTGTTACTTCTGCCGCTTCTACCGCTGCTTCTATTTCGTTAAAATCATGACCGTTAATTACAATTGCATTCCATCCGAATGCTTTGAATTTTTCGTCTATAGGGGTGGGATTCATAACTTCGGTAATTTTACCATCAATTTGAAGTCCGTTAAAGTCAACAAAAGCTGTAAGATTGTTGAGCTTGTAGTGACCAGCAAACATAGCTGCTTCCCATACCTGTCCCTCTTCAAGTTCTCCGTCTCCGAGTACGGTGTAAACTCTGTAGCTCTTGTTGGAAGCTTTTGCGGACAAAGCCATTCCGCAAGCGCTGGAAATGCCAAGACCAAGTGAACCTGTAGATATATCAACACCTGGCACGTTTTTCATATCAGGATGACCTTGAAGAATGCTGCCTTCTTTTCTAAATGTCTTAAGAAGGTCAGTTGAGAAAAATCCCTTTAATGCCAATGCAGTGTACAAAGCGGGTGCAGTGTGTCCTTTAGAAAGCACAAATCTGTCTCTATCGTCCTTTTTGGGATTCGCAGGATCAACGTTCATCTTTTCGAAATACAAATATGCAAGTATATCCGAAACTGACAGTGATCCGCCGGGATGACCTGAATTTGCCGAGTATACGCATTCGAGTGCACCGAGTCTGATTTTTTGTGCAATTACTCGCAATTCTTCTCTTTTACTTTCGTTCATGTTATTCCTCCTGTTTTATAAGTCAAGAAAATTTAGTCTTAAGTTTATTTATAACACTGACAAAATAGTCAGGCAATTCACTTTCAAAATACAGGTGCTCCTTAGTTGTGGGGTGTATAAAACCAATTGCCCTTGCGTGCAGGCACTGACCTTCCAATCCGAAGCTTTCTAACTTAGATGAGCAATAAACGTCATCTCCGACAACAGGGTGCCCGATTGCTTTCATATGAACTCTAATCTGATGTGTTCTTCCTGTTTCAAGTTTTAGCTTCAAATGTGAGAATCCATTATACGCCTGGATCACTTCGTAATGTGTTAGTGCGTTTCTGACCCCGGGGTCACTACACGTTTCGGGATAAGCTGCCATCATTTTTCTGTCTGTCTTGCTTCTGCCTATAGAAAAGCTTACGTCACCTTTTTCTGTTCTGGGGGTGCCATGCACAATAGCCTCATAGAAACGATCTAAAGAGTGTTCTTTTATCTGTTGGGAAAGAGAAATATGCGCATTATCATTTTTTGCTACAAGCAAAAGCCCACTGGTATTTTTATCTATTCTGTGTACTATTCCCGGGCGAGCAACTCCGTTTATTGATGATAAATCACCGATTCTATACATCAAAGCGTTTACAAGAGTTCCGGTATGGTGGCCTGCAGCCGGATGTACAACCATACCTCGCGGCTTATTTACTACAAGAAGATCTGAGTCTTCGTAAACGATATCGATGTCTATATCTTCGGGTTTAACGTCGTATTCAACGGGAGTTGGAATCGAAACCTCAATTACGTCCCCTGATTTTGTAAGATAATTTTTCTTTTTTGTTTCTCCGCAAACCTTAATATATCCATCTGAAATAAGAGAAATAACCCTGGAACGTGACAGTGCCAGACTGTTCGACACGTATACGTCGAGTCTTTCACCGCACTCTTCGGGAATAAGATACTCAGCGTTATCGCATTCAAAAAAAGTCAACTTAATTACCGTCCGTTTTATTATTCATATTTTTATCAAAGAAAACAATATATACAGCAAGTAAGCATGTGCCTATTACAACAGCACAGTCAGCTATATTGAACACAGGAAAATCGATAAACGTGGTTTTTATAAAATCCACTACGTAGCCTAAAAAAACTCTATCTATCATATTTCCTGCACCGCCGCCCAAAATCATCGCGACGGAAATAAGAAATAACGGGTGATTGATTTTCGAAAACTTCATAAACATCACCAAAGCAAACATAAGAACTACCGAGAGAAGCATAAATACCCAGCGACTGTCGGCAAACATACCGAAAGCCGCTCCCCTGTTTTCTACGTAAGAAAAATCAATTACGTGAGGTATAAAAACAACATCATGTCCCAAAGGCAGTAAAAGCTGCACGGTAAGATATTTTGTTAAAATATCAAGCAAAACAACAGAAACGACAATTATTCCGACAAACATTCCTCGTTCCTTTACTGATTGGAAGAAGTTGTTGAATTGATTTTATCTTTGGCTTCTTCAGTTTCCTTATCAATCTGCTCGTTAACTTGATTTCGTATGTCGTTTTCTGCCGGAAGAGAAAACTGAAGGTCCATATTTTTGAGCAATTTGATATGCTCAAGATACTGATTGTAAAGTTTATTTCTATATTCATCAGCAACAAGCTTTACTTTTTCTATTTCGCTCTGGCTCTCCGATACTTTTCGTTCCGCTTCGTTGATCTTGTCTTGGCATTTATCCTTAGCTGAGTTGATGATATTTGCTGCTTCGTTTTTTGCTTGCTGAACAATACTTTCACCGAGCTTCTGAGCCTTAACGATGACTGCTCTGATTGAATCCTCATCATTGTGAAGCTCACTGTATTTTACTTTCGTCATGTGTAACTCGTTTTTTAAGTCAGAGTTTTCTCTATACAACTCAGTATATTGATCGAGCAAAAATTCAATATACTCTTCAACTTCAGAACAGTTATAGCCTCTGACAGCCTTGTTGAAAACTTTATTTTTTAATTCGTGCGGTGCTATCATTTAATTTTCCTTTCGGTTATACGCATAAAAAGTCTACTATGCTCACGGTTATCGCAAGAAGTAATGACACAAAAATATATGAAAAATCAATTGAAACGTTGTAGAAGAATTTCTTTTTTGCTAAAATATTTCTGAGCGGGAAAACATAAATTTCCGTGAAAGCATAGCAAAGCCTGTCAAGTATCACAAGCTTTTCGCAAGGGATACTTGACAGAACTATTCTAACAATCATAGATACCTGAACGACACCTATGTAAACTTTGATAATCCTGTGCAAAAATATTGAAAAAACTATCAATTCAAATTATTCGAAATCTTTTGCGTCCTTAAGCTGTTCGCCGGAAATATCAACGTTACTGGGAGTAATTACGTAGGTGCAATTTGCGACTTTTTTAAGGTTACCGCCTATAGCATAAGCAACACCGTGAAGAAAGTCGATGAGTCTGCGAGCAGTTTCTTTATTTGTATCTTCGAGATTGAGAAGAATTGTTTTTCTGTCAAGAAGCTGGTCGGCTATTGGACCAACGGCTTCAATACTATCGGGCTTTACCACCTTCATTTCTATTGAAGCACCTGTTGATACACTTACGTTTGACACGCGAGAAGGTTTTTCCTGAACGTCCTCGGCAGGTTCGGAACCGTAGAAATCGTCCTCATTCTCTTCAATATCGTTAGCGTACTCGGAAGCTTCGCTACCGTAAAATATTTTTTCGAATTTTTCCTTAAAAGACATAGTGATCCTCCATAAATTTAAAAATCTTTTTATTTGTTATAATTTCTTTTGCCAAAAATAGAACTTCCTACTCTTACAAGATTGGCTCCTTCTTCTATGGCTATTGTATAATCATCACTCATTCCGAGCGACAAATATGTCATACTAATATTATGAATGTTTTTTGTCGATATGTCAACATAAAT
>JAZSDT010000089.1:0-2155 GCA_045531285.1 Eubacteriales bacterium | reverse complement strand
CTATAACGTCAATGGACTCTTCCTCTATATGTCCGCATTCCACGCATACGCTGTATTGGCTTCCGTATTCGGTTTCAGTGGGCTCTTTAGTTATGATCCACTCTCCAAAGCAATGGCCGTTTGCCTCGACAACGTCACCGTCATAGCTGTCACCGCAGCTTGAACAAACATACGTTGTATATCCCGTCTCCGTGCAGGTAGGCTCTGTTATTTCAGCAACGTACGTGTGCTTAAACTGAGTTTTAGTAGTCATTCTTGTGTTGCAATTTGAGCATTCTTGGTAGCTTATACCCGTCTCCGTGCAAGTAGCTTCCTTCTCTACCACTTCCTCACCGAATTCGTGATTACATTCTATGATCTCATACGGAATATTGTTATTCATCGCATAATTCAAAGCCGAGGAGTATTCATATCCGAAAACTGTAAGCCCGTAACAATCACCAAAGGCACCGTCTTCAATTTCAGCAATAGGATTGTACACCCACGCCTCAGACAAAGCATCACAGCCGCCAAATGCATTTTCACCTATTCTTTTTATGTTCTTGGGAAGGTACACCGAAAGTACCTGTGAATATGAAAAGGCATTGCTTCCTATGGAAGTGACTTCATCGTCAAAATCTATTATAGTAATTAAAGGAGTGTATTCACTCCAAGGAGCAGGATTTTCGTCACTGTAATCATACATATCACCAACACCCGAAATATACAGACATCCGTTGTAATCGGTATATACCCAGGTAAGCTCTTCACCGCACTCGCCGCTATCATTTACTCCAAAAAACTCAAAAAGAATTGAGTTTTCGCGAGCATACGCCTCTGCAGTGGAACCGCTGCCACCGTGGAGAACAAGGTTCTGGCAATCAGCGAACGCATTGACAGCTATCTCTGCACTCTCGTTATATATAGCAACTCTCTCCAAAGAAGAGCACCCCTCAAACGCACCTTCGCCAATACTTTCTATAAAGTGAAGATCCAGATTTACAACACCCGAATAAGCAAAAGCACTTTCTCCGATTGTAATGGTATTGTTAACAAGAGTACAGTCGGTCAAGCTTGAACAGTACTTGAAAGTACCGGCTTTAATGTCTGTAATTCCCATTCCGGCTGAAAAACCGCAAAGATTATAACAGCTCTCAAAAGCACTTTCGCCTATGCTCTGAACTCCTTCGGGAAGATTGACCTCCATAAGAGAAGGATTGTTGAAAAATGCATATTTACCTATATGTGTAAGAGATTCCGGGAAAATAATCGAAATAAATCCTAATTCATAGAAGGCATTATCGGCAATAATCCTTGTTCCTTCTCTGACCTCATAATCTCCTCCGGCATCCGTAACCTGTATAAGAAGCTCACCAAGGTATAACTCACCTCTCTGAGCACCGCCTGAAACGCCCCAGTTTTCAGTATTATTAAAAAAAGCCGTGTTCTGAAAAGCGTCTTTGCCTATGCTTGTAACACTGTCAGCAATTTCAAATTCTGCAGCTTCATAACAACCGTTAAAGGCATTATCGCCTATTCTTTCAACGCCGTTTTCAACTACGACCTTTTGTATCTCGGCTCTGTATTCATCCCAAGGAGCACAGTCGTCGTCCATGATTCCGTTACCTGATATTGTAAGTACCTTGGATTCCGCGTCAAAATACCACGTTACACCGTCACCGCATTCGCCACCGTCAGCGTATACAGTCAAGACAGTAAATGCCGTCAACGCCAGTATCAAAAGAAAAATTTTAATAAGTTTTTTCAAAAGGCACACTCCCTTTAAACAATAATTTTCTAGATTATACCACACAGTTAAACTAAAGTCAACGATTTTGCAAAGCATATTTAGCCCTACAATGCAAAACGGCAAGAGCGTAATAATAGAGAAATTTCCTATAAAGTAAAAAAGATTTTTAAAAAAGTCTTGACAAATTAAATATCTTATAGTAAAATATGTAAGCTGTCTAAAAGCAGTGACACACGGAGGGGTATCGAAGTGGTCATAACGAGGCGGTCTTGAAAACCGTTTGGGTGCAAGCCCACAAGGGTTCGAATCCCTTCCCCTCCGCCAAAAAACAAAGAGTACCGTAAGGTGCTCTTTATTTTTTATTTTGAGGTGATTCGAACCCTGAGAGGGTAATTTCCGTCACGAAAACAGTCCTGTGGACTGTTT
>JAZSDT010000141.1:0-8907 GCA_045531285.1 Eubacteriales bacterium | reverse complement strand
GTTTCTATTAAGGATGGCAGATACAATATTGACAATCAGCTTGCTGAAGCAATAATCATCTGATAAGCATTTATCCGATGATTATTATTTCGAGTTTAAGTTAGCCATCCCTAACTTGCGTATTTTACAGGCGCGAGCCTTAAAATAACCAATAAATTCTTAGGAGGAAAATACTATGAGAATTGCCTTAACAGGTAATCCAAACAGCGGCAAAACTACCATGTACAATGCTCTGACCGGAAGAAACGAAAAGGTTGGAAACTGGGCGGGAGTAACCGTTGAAAAGAAAGAGCATCCCATTAAGAAGAGCTATCACAGCGAGGGAGAGGAGCTTGTAGCCGTAGACCTACCAGGTGCATACTCAATGTCTCCGTTTACTTCCGAGGAAAGTATAACAAGCTCTTACGTAAAGAACGAAAATCCCGACGTCATAATCAACATTGTGGATGCAACTAACCTCAGCAGAAGTCTTTTCTTCACAACACAGCTTCTTGAACTTGGTATACCTGTGGTTGTGGCACTTAACAAGGCAGACGTTAACAAAAAGAAGGAGACCAAGATAGACACAGCTCTTCTTTCCGAGAAGCTTGGATGTCCTGTAGTTAACACAATATCAACTTCGTCCAACGGTATGGCAGAGGTTGTGAAGGCTGCCGTTGAACAGGTCGGAAAGGAACAGGTCGCACCTTATATCCAGGGAGATATAGACCTTACTGATAAAAAGGTGGTTGAGGCAGCCGACAGAAAACGTTTTGAATTTGTAAATAAGATAGTTGCAGACGTTGAGACCCGTAAGGTTCTTACAAAGGATAAAAATTCTCAGGACAAGATAGATGCAGTTCTTACTAATAAGTGGTTGGGTATTCCTATCTTTGCTGTAGTAATGTTCCTTGTATTCCAGATATCTCAAGCTTGGGTGGGACCTTGGATCGCCGAAGGCGTCGAGATTGGCGGCGTGGCTATTCCCGGACTTGTAACACTTATTGATACGTTCAAGGAATTTGTAGCAGGAGCTCTTGAGGGCGGAAACGATTTCCTTGTTTCTCTGCTTACCGAGGGGATTATAGGCGGTGTAAGTGCCGTTGTCGGATTCCTTCCTCTTGTAATGGTTATGTATTTCCTTATCGCTCTCCTTGAGGATTGCGGTTATATGGCAAGAGTATCCGTTGTGCTTGACCCCATATTTAAAAAGGTTGGCCTTTCCGGTAAATCAGTAATTCCCTTTGTTATCGGTACAGGTTGTGCTATCCCGGGTGTTATGGCTTGCCGAACCATCCGCAATGAGCGCGAACGCAGATCCACTGCAATGCTTGCTCCCTTTATGCCTTGCGGTGCAAAGCTTCCTGTTATCGCTCTTTTTGCAGGTGCTTTCTTTGCAGATGCATCGTGGGTAGGAACTCTTATGTATTTTGCAGGTATATTCATCATACTTATCGGAGCACTTTTGATCAACAAGATTACAGGCTATAAGAACAGAAAATCATTCTTTATTATGGAGCTTCCCGAGTATAAGGGCCCCAGTCTTAAGAGAGCGTTTTTGTCAATGTGTCAGCGTGGCTGGTCTTACATAGTTAAAGCCGGAACTATTATCCTTCTTTGCAATGCAGTAGTATTTATTATGCAGTCGTTCAATTGGAATTTCGCACTTGTTGAGGAAGGCGCAGAGGACACTTCGATTCTTGCTTCTATAGCAAAGCCTATTTCGGTACTTCTTATTCCTATTGGTATCAAGGCTTGGCAGATGGCGGCAGCGGCGGTTACAGGCTTTATTGCCAAGGAAAACGTTGTAGGTACGTTGGCTGTATGCTACGGTATTTCGAATCTTATTAACGTGGATGAGCTTGCTCTTGAATCCGGTGCGGGTGCACAGGTTGCAGCAACCTTTGAAATAGGAGCAGTTGCAGCTCTTGCATACCTTATGTTCAATCTCTTTACTCCTCCTTGCTTTGCGGCTATTGGTGCTATGAATGCCGAAATGAAAAGCTCAAAATGGCTCTGGGCAGGAATCGGTTTCCAGCTGGGAATCGGATACACCGTAGGCTTCCTGGTATACCAGATAGGCACTGTTATCACAGAAGGCAAACTCGGTATGGGATTTGTTCCCGGACTTATTGCAGTAGCAGTCTTCGTTGCCATTCTTGTTTGTCTTTGTATCAGATCCGACAAAAAGCTCAAAGAAGAGTATGCACTCAAGACTAAATCAGCTAAATAAGAGGTTTTATGTTAGAAAATATTATTATAATCGCAATAGTAGTAATTGTTTTAGGCGGAGCAGCTACATACGTATACAAAGCTAAGAAGAGCGGTAAAAAGTGTATAGGCTGCCCCGACGGATGCAATTGTTCTCAAAAAGAATGCGATTGCTGTTCAAACAAAAAATAACGTACCCATTTCTCTAAAAAATACACCCTGATATGAATTTTTCATACAGGGTGTATTTTTGTCAGTTGGTTTTATTTTATCATTCCTAATATCTTTTCTTTGGATTGAACTCCCACGGCTTGATTTACTGCTTTTCCATCCTTGATAACAATAAGCGTTGGGATGCTTACTATTCCAAATTTAGAAGCAAGCTCTGCTTCCTCGTCAACGTTTATCTTGCCTACAACAACGTCCTCGCATTCCTCGGCAATTTCGTGAACTGTGGGTGCTATCATTTGACAGGGACCGCACCAAGTCGCCCAAAAATCAAGCAAAACTGTTTTGCTATCCTTGATTGTTTGTTCAAAATTATTCTTTGTTACGTTAATAAGTGCCATAATTTTCCTCCTAGTCTTTTGTTTTATAAAACAGCATGCAGTGACAGTATCCCTCAAAGTCGGGGTCGGCAATCTGTTTCCTGAATTCTTCACACATACATTTGAATTCGGGAGTTCTGGGAATTCGGCAGGGACAGTAGCCTTCTTTTGCTATAAGTCCGTCACGTACCTTTTTTACTACTTCCTTGTCTTTGTTTAGCCTTATCGCCATAGCGTCACCCCATTTCAGTATTATTTTATCATATATTTGTTAAAAAATATACTTGACTTGAAATAAAAGTATTTTTTTATGTTAGCTTTGTCATAATCTTTTTATATGTTTTTTTAGTATGCCAAAAAGTATTACAGCACTTGTAAGCCCAACAACGCCTTGTACTGCATTAAACGGGACGTTTAAAATTGCAGTGCCGAAACCGTACAAAATCCCTTCAAACAAAAGGTATCCGACTATCATAATCAGCTCTGCTGCAACTCCGGAGACTATTGATTTACTAAAGTTTTTTTTGCATTTGAATTTGTCGAAGATAATACATGCCACTGCAGCCATTAGTCCCTTTATTATAAACGTTGCAGGGGTGTACACAGCATAAGGAGACGTTAGGTCTGCCAAAGCAGAGCCTACCCCCGAAGCTAAGAAAGCATAGCGACAGGGAAGAAGCCACGCTGAAATCAAAACAGCACAGTCACCGAGATTAACGTTTCCTACGGCACTTACCGTAGGAACGCTTACTAACCTTGTAAGTACGAATATTACTGCTGCAAGCAGTGATGAAATTATTATGTTTTTCGTTTGTTTTTTCATATGTTTACCCTTTTCAATTAATTTTTGCGGTTTCGCCGCTACATATAACGGCATTTATTTTTTTACTGTTAGGAACTTTTCCTTCTTTGAGAGCAAGTGCTATATTGTAGGCTTCCTTTACCATTTCCGGAAGCCCGGGGTCTACGGTTGTTAGCTGTATTGGCAGATAATCCGATAAAAGTGTGTGAATGTCAAAACAGATGATACCGCATTCTTCGGGGATTGCAATACCTTGTCTCAAGAGATGCGTCATAAACAGAGAGGCGGGGGAAAAGGTGGTAAAAGCAAAGCAGGTTTTTTTGTGGCTGTTATCCTTGTACAGCTTTATTGCCGATTGAGCATCCATCTTTCCGTCAAAGTCAGTAATCCTTGCATTGCTAAAAGCTTCTCTTAAAGCAGAAAATCTTTCTTTGCGGCAGAAGCTGTCAACGTTTTCGCTGACAATTACGTAGGAATCGTAATATCCGCTTCGTTTAACACTGTCGGCGAGCTCAAGTGTCGCTTCTCTGTCATTTCCGTAGACGGAGTAAATTCCGTCTACGTATCTGTTTAGCAAAATAAGGTTGTCAAATCTTCCTGAGTTTTCAATGAGATAGCTGTCGTCATCAACAGAAGTACCTGCAACTATTACAGCATCGTATCGACTGTACTTTTCGGGTTTGAGGTGTTTGGACAGTTCACCGCGTTCATAGTATGCATAGGAGAATTTAATCTCTTTTTCTCGGCTGATGGATTCAAAAGCTGCATTTATTTGTGCCATGAAATCCGAATGCTGTGAATAGAGCCAAGGAGTGAGAATAATAAGATTTAGAGGGATTTTTCGCATAGCCGAAAGAGCCTGAGCCGTCTTGTCGGGACGGTACCCCAGTCTTTGACAGGTTTCTATTATCTCTTTCACTGTGTCCTTGGACATTTTCATGGCAGTTTTTTTGCCATTTAGCACGTAAGACACGGTTGCCTTTGACACACCGCAAAGCCTAGCAATGTCCTCTATAGTTGTTTTTTTGTTCATTTGATTATCCTTTTTGAACAGTTTTCTTAATTATACTTTATTTTGCATCTCTTGTCAATAAAAAAGTAGATAGCAGCTGTCGGTGATACTTGTCTGTCCCAAGCTATGGAAATAATCAAAAAAGCAGTACGGCGAGGGTGTAATAATCGAGAAAACAAAAAGGGGCTGAGAAATTAATGCTCAAGTCCGTTAAAAACGGACTTGAGCATTATTCAGCCCCTTAATAATTAACAACCTTTTTTGTATGCTTCGTTTATGAATGCCGTAGCGCAGATAGCATCCTCTGCTGTAAGTGTGTTAACTTCCTTTCCTTCAACAGCATTCTTGAAATGAGTAAGTTCAAGAACAAATGCACTTGTTTCAGCGGCAGGAACTTCAACAACACGGAACTCGTCTGTATGGATAACGATTCTGTCGGGACGCTCTACTCGGATATATCCCTTGTCGCCTATGAAGGTGAAAGCAAGGTCTCTGAAACAGAAAGTGGAGCTTACAGCGTAAAGACCGGAAAGCTGTGCTGTAACGCCGTCGCCGTAGTCGGCCATAATGTTGTACGAGTCCTCTTTTTCCCAACCGAAGCGATGTTCTACCTTAGAGTAGAGAACGCTCTGAGGTCTGAGTCCTGTTATGTAGGTGATAAGATCAAAATCATGAATTGAAAGCTCGTACATAGCACCTGTCTTGGTTACCCATGCACCTTCGGGACGGGGATTGAACGCCTGTTCCTTTGTGCTGACAATGGTGCGAAGCTTTCCAACTTCACCTATGTATTTTTTTGCTTCAATAAAAATTGGCTCGAATCTCATTTTGAAGCCGACACCAAGCTGAAGCCCCTTTGCCTTTGCAAGCTTGTCCAATTCCTCGCCTTCTTTTTCGTCGAGGGTAAGTGGCTTTTCAGCAAATACGTTGAAGCCTCTTTCCAATGCCGCTTTAACTATTGAATAGTGTGATGCGGGAGGGGTAACAACACTTACCGTATCAATGTCTGCAGGAAGGTCAGCAAGACTTGTGAATGCCTTACAACCGAATTCCTCTGCAGTAGCCTTTGCTCTTTCTTCGTTAAGGTCAACAACACCTACAATTTCTACGCCTTCTATCGCCTTCCATGAATTAAGGTGTGCGTGGCCGATGCCTCCGCAACCTACAACAGCTACCTTAAACATTCGCCTTGCCTCCTTAACCCAGATACTTCTTGCAGAATTCAAGGTTGTGCTTCATACCAACCTCAGGCTCGGGCAACTCTGCAGGATACCAGAATTTTTCGTATTCGTCGCTTACGTAACCAGTGTAGCCGATTTCCTTGAGTGCGGGAATAACCTCTGCCCAGTTAACAGTACCCTCACCCATGAGGCAAGACTGCTTCTTGAGAGGAGTCTTTGATTCAAGCTTCCAATCCTTAATATGAACGTGCTTTATGTACTTAGCCGCACGTCTTACAGCATCAGCACCTGTCTCAGCACCTGCAAGCTCTACCCACGCATAGTCGAAGAGCATACCAACGTTATTCATATTGATATCATCAATAAGGTGCATTGTGTCTCTTGCACTCATTGTAAGTGAGCTTACGTGTGTTTCGATAACGACACTTACTCCAAGGGGAGCTGCGTACTGAGCTACTTCACGAATTCCCGAAACAGTGTAGCTCCAGAAATCGTTAAACCAGATATCGTTTCTTGTAAAGGGCTCATCACCGCCGTAAACACGGATAAGCTTACAGTCGAGAATGGCAGCTATATCTATTACTCTCTTGAGATTCTTTATAACGTCATCGCGTGCAGGGGGAGTGAAGTCCTTGTAGTATGAAGTGAGACAAGAGAATTCCATTCCTGCAGCCTTTGCAGCTTCGCTGATCTTCTTTGCTTCTTCATCTGTGATAGTTTCGGAGTCTATCTGACCGTCCTTTGCGATTCTTACTTCGATTCCGTCGTATCCAATTTCCTTGAAAAGCTTGATAACCTCGTAAATGTCCTTACCGGGAGCACCCATTGTATGTCCCGAAAACTTTATTCCTTTGTTCATAATTATATTTCCTTTCTTTGTAAATAAAGAATTAACGTTAACCGTCGAGACAATAATATCATACCGAAATTACTTTGTCAAGTGGTTAACGTTAAAAAACAAATGAATTGTGATTTATTCTTCCAGCTGTCTTGAAAGGAAAGAAGCGGCTGTCTGTATCATTTTTATCTCCATGCGGTCGGCAGGTGTTTTTTCTTCCGAAACGGAAGCTACCGCACCGATTATATCTCCGCTCATAATAATAGGGGAGAGCACAGAAATTTTTTCATTTGAGCGGCTTGTGATAAACTTTTCGGTTTCGCCCTCACCCCAGATATATTCGCTTCTTGTTTCAATCAACTCATCTGCTTCCGCAGAAATTTTAGATTCCAGATATTCTTTTTTGGGAAGACCTGCGGATGCAATGACCGTGTCTCTGTCGCAAATTACTACCTTTAATCCACAGTTTTTGTTTAGAGTTTCGGCATAAGACGACGCAAACGAATGAAGTTCACCAATAGGTGAATACTTCTTAAAAATCACCTCTCCATCATGGTCTGTGTATATCTCAAGAGGATCTCCCTCTCTGATTCTCATAGTCCGTCTTATTTCCTTGGGGATTACAACTCTTCCCAAATCATCGATTCTTCTCACGATACCTGTTGCTTTCATATATACATTTCTCCTTATATTACAAATTGTGATGTTAGTATTTGTAAGTGGTGGAGATTTATACTGCAACAATTTACTTTTGGAACTAAATATGTTATAATAAGACAAAGGCGGTGAGTTTATGAAAAAGTTTTGGGGTTATGTATCCAATAACGAGTTTTCTGTTGGTTGTACAGGACAAACTGTTTTTTTATACGATAAGGATGGTAATGAGTTAGGTAAATTCAAAGATATAATTTACGGTTATGCGCCTATGATTTCACCTGACGGAACACTATTTGTTGTTAAATCTACAGAAGGCAGACTTGCGGTATATTCTCTTGAAACATTGTCTTTAATTAAAAAGTTCCGTTTTTCAAAGGTTGACGGAGCGCAAGATGACGGATTTTGTTTTTCGCCTGACGGAAAAATGTTTTTCAATGTAGAGCGTCAAAAAGATGATTTGCACTCTGCTATATCGATTTATGATACAACTGATTTTTCGCTTTCTAATCAAATTCTGTTAGGCGAAGATATGATGTTGGACCATATAGAGTTTGATAAAGAAACAAATAAATATTATGTTCTGGGATTTATGCAAAATGCTGATCCTATTATTGAGCACGGATTTGTTGCTGAGTTTGAAAATAATCAAATAAAAAATATTACCGCTATTTCTGAAAACGAGTATGATTTTTATCGTTCATATAAAGATTTGGAAATTATGGGTTTTTCGGAAAAAGCATACGAATGGTCATATATGGATTGTGAACTTGATAAATTAAAATCTATGAATCATACACTGGCAAATTTGTATAAGCATTACAACAAATAGAATTCAAAAGCGAGGTGATTTCACCTCGCTTTTGCTAAGTATAAAAACCGC
This sequence comes from Eubacteriales bacterium, assembly GCA_045531285.1. Lineage (GTDB taxonomy): Bacteria > Bacillota > Clostridia > Oscillospirales > SIG627 > RGIG6353. Next base: position 799 of record JAZSDT010000141.1, on the reverse strand, counting down.
TAAAATCCCGTTTTTGACACCAATGCGTTCAATGGGGCAAACCGGCGAAAACCATAGTGTTTATGCGGACTTCAGGCAGTTTGGCCTATTATAACGCATTCCTCTATTCTACGAACTATTCCTATTGCTTTCATATATAAAAATCTCCTTAAATTACAAATTTGTGATGTTAGTATTTGTAACTGAAGGAGATTTATAGTGTTTTTTAATTTTTGAAATCATTTGCGAAATTTTGTTCATATACAAAATCCGAAGCTATCCCTTACTTCATCAGTTCATCGGTAAGTCTGATGATTTCGGGAGCAATCTTTTTTCGTTCTTTCTTGAGGACACTGTTGTAGATGGGATAAGCCACGCAAACAAGAACGATGCCAACAATTCCAATTAAGATTCCGACAAGCATAGCCATTCCTCCGAGCAGACCTATAATTCTTCCAATATCGGTCATTGTAAGGCTCATGCCTAATCCTAAAATCAGTGCACCGATCACACCAAACGCGAGGGAAACTGACACTGCTTTTTGCGTTACAGCAAGAGATATATAATATCCTGCCAGAGAGTAGAACCAAAAGGTATGATGCCAAAACCCCATGCCAAGTTGCAATAATGTGTACGGATCTTCTGTATAAGAAAATCCTGATCGTTTTTATTCATAACGCTAACCTCTTTCTTTATTTTTACAAGCATATTATGGCAAGATGATGTTTTTAAAATTTTTAATAAACGTTTCAGCTTTATTAAAAAATCACCGGTTCAACAGGAAAGAATAAAAAAACGAATGAGTTTGAACGCTCATTCG
>JAZSDT010000102.1:0-18695 GCA_045531285.1 Eubacteriales bacterium | reverse complement strand
AAAAAAGACTTTTTGGCGACTTTTCTGTATTGTTTGGTATTGGTAATTTCTGTTGTCTTTTATAAACTTTCAAAAAACACCGCAACGAACGAACACAAAAGATCCATTTTGTCTAAAATTACAGACATAGTTTCAATGGTTATTTTTGCACTACTGTTCATATATGTCTTGAAGCAAAATGCACCTCTTGCTCCTATTGCGCAAATAACTCGCTATATTTCGTTAATAACAGCGTTTATTTCGATTTGTTTTTACGGTATTTCTGCGTTTTGTACTTTCGAAAACAACGTTTTGCGTGTTTTGAACGTTGCACCTGTTCTTTATTTAATTTCTGAGCTTGTAACAACGTTTACGGCAATTTCAGGCAGGGCGAATTCCTATTATCTTTTTCCTGATGTGATTTCTGTTCTTATACTCGCCTTTTTTATATTGCGCGAAGGCAAAGATAAAATTGAAAACAATTCTTCAAAGACTTCTATTTCGCCAATATCTTTAATGTGTGTTATATTCCTTTCGTTCTCTGCTCTTCCGGATGTTATACTTTTAGTGACGAGAACTCTTGCGTTTGATCTTAAATATATTCTCTTGACGGTATTAAAGTGTGTATATTTGGTATATGCATTGATAATTGCCTTTAATATAAAAACAACCAATTCGGGTGAAGAATAATGAAAATTCTTATGACATTAATGGGCCTAGAAATAGGAGGCGCCGAAACACACGTAGTAGAACTTTCTAAAGCACTTAAGAAAAAAGGTTACGAGATAGTCATAGCTTCAAATGGCGGAGTATACCAAAAAGAACTTGAGGAAAACGGTATACGACACGTAAAGATACCTTTGCACTCAAAAAAACCATGGCTTTTTGTAAAAAGCTATTTAAAACTCAAACGGCTTTTTGATAAAGAGCATTTTGATATTGTTCATGCACATGCAAGAATACCTGCATTTATTTGCGGATTGCTCGCCAAAAGATACACCTTTAGATTTGTAACTACAGCTCATTGGGTTTTTAAAATCACTCCATTATGGAAAAGATTGGCCAAGTGGGGAGAAAAAACTATTGCAGTAAGTGACGATATTAAAGATTATCTCATAGAGAATTATTCAACTTGGTCTGACAATATCAGTACCACGATCAACGGTATAGATACTGATAAATTTTCGAAATCTATTGATTGGAGCGATATTAAACAAGAATTCGCTCTCGAGGATGGTAAATACCGAATCCTGTACGTAAGCAGAATGGACGAAGACAGAAGTGCCGTTGCTTATATGGTAGCAGAAGCAATGCCCGAAATTTTGAAAATTCGCCCGAATGCTGAATTAATTATTGTGGGCGACGGAAATGATTTTAATAATATCAAAATGCACGCGGACAGAATCAACCAAAGTGTTGGTAAAAAGGTAATAACTCTTACCGGTGCAAGAGTTGATATTAACAAATTTGTTGCTGCATCCGACGTTTTTGTTGGTGTGTCCCGTTCTGCACTTGAAGCAATGTCCGCAGGTATTCCAGTAATAATCGCAGGTAACGAGGGATACATCGGGATATTTGATGAGAGCAAATTTAAGATTTCATATGACACCAACTATTGCTGCAGAGGTTGTGTTGCTTCAAGTACAGAGCTTATACTCAATGACCTTAAAACGATTGTCGGTATGAGCAATGACGAGATAAACTCTATAAAAGAGTATAACAAAAGCGTAATTTCAAGGTTTTATTCCGCTGACAGAATGGCACAAGATTATGCTGATATGTATCACTCGTTGACACCATTACAGCACTTCAAACACGGAGAAGTGATTATCAACGGGTACTACGGATATAAAAATACCGGAGATGATGCTTTACTGCAAGCAATTATTAAAAATATCAGGTCTATCTCCCCTGATACAAAGATAACAGTTTTGTCTGCATCTCCAAAAGAAACCGCATATCGTTATTCAGTCAATAGCATTCACCGTTATAATTTGTTTAAAATAATGTCGGAAATGAAGCGAGGCAAAGTATTTGTAAGCGGTGGAGGAAGTCTTCTTCAAGACGTTACCAGTACCAAGTCTCTGGTATATTACACTTCACTAATGAAGCTGGCAAAATTCTTTCATCTTAGAATAATGGTGTATGCAAATGGATTTGGTCCAATCAACAAAAAAACTAACCTTGAAAGAGTTAAGAAGGCGCTAGCAGGAGCTGACTACATTTCTATGAGAGAACCTTCTTCTGCAAAGGCTTTGCTTGAAATTATGCCCAATCTTAACGTTAAAGTAACAGCTGATCCTGCATTTTCATTACCGTGTGTTAATGAAAAATGGGAAAAGAAGCTCCTGACAAAATATGCTATTGTTTCTGAGAAGAAGTATTTTGCAATTTCTCTCAGAGAATGGCAGAACAATGACTCCGAAATTGTGCAAAAAATTGCTGACTACTGTAATAACCTATATCGCGACTATTCTTATGTACCGGTTTTTGTCTCAATGCAAAATTCCAAGGATGATACAATAACGCAGAAGGTTGCAAATCGACTTAATTCGGAATACGTTGTTATAGACAAAGTTACAGCTTCTGAATTGATCTCTATTTTAAAAAATATGACTTTTGCAATAGGAATGCGACTTCATTTTCTTGTCTTTTCTGCTATTGCAAATATTCCGTCTATTGGAATTTCCTATGACCCCAAAATCAATTCTCTTATAGAATATATTGGCTTTGATACTCCGATAAGTTCGAAAGACGTTAATATCGAAACGCTTAGAAATCTCACCGATACGCTGATTGCAAACAACAACAGTATATCCGAAACCTTACAGACCAAGGTTGTCGAGATGAATATAAAAAATAAAAGTGATGCAGAGATGGTGTCACACTTTATAAGAGAATAATAACAAAATCACACCTTTTTGAATAGAATGGTATTAACTACTCAAAAAGGTGTGATTTTTTATGAAATGTAATTTAAAATGTATCTATCTTAGTCCGTCTGCACAGGAATTTAACCAATATAACGGAGGTGGAAACGAAGAGCTGTATATGAATATGGTTGCCGACAGTGTGGAAAAATATCTTAATCAAGAAGGTATTTGTTTCTACAGGAACTCTCCTCAAATGACGGTTAGTGAAACTGTTAACTCATCAAACAGCGGTGATTATATCTTACATCTGGCAATTCACTCAAATGCAGCCGGTGAAGGATCAAGCGGCGAGATTACAGGCAGCGAAGTATATTATTATCCAACAAGCGCAAAAGGTAGCATGCTTGCAGAAATAACAGCTAATAATATTAGAAGCATATACCCCTCCCCAGAAAAAGTATCCACTAAAACCTCCACTTCATTTGCAGAGCTGCGACGAACAAAAGCGCCGTCAATATTGGTTGAAATTGCGTATCATGATAACGCGGATGATGCAAACTGGATTCGCGAAAACATTGATGAGATTGGCAGGGTACTAGCACTTTCGGTTAAAGAGTTCATAGACGAAGTATGTAATTGTCCCGAAGGCAATATAGGAGAAGTAATCACTCTAGGCGGAAATCTAAATATACGAGTTATGCCAAATATTAATTCCGAAATTATTGGAAAACTCGAAAACGGTGCAAAGGTAGAAATTTTAGGGTGTGAAGGTAAATGGTATAAAATAAACGTCAATAACAACGAAGGGTATGTTTTTAAACATTACGTTTCTGTATAACTCAATATAAACAAAAAACAGATACCATACGGTATCTGCTTTTATTGGTGCGAGAGACGGGACTTGACGCAGACTTTGTCTGCTCTCTCCTCAGGCATAGCCCTCGGACACAAAGCTAAAAACAGTCCACTGGACTGTTTTTTAACGCTTTGTCCCCACTCTGGGTTCAAGTCCCATCAATATAAACAAAAAAACAGACACCATACGGTATCTGTTTTTTTGTTGGTGCGAGAGACGGGACTTGAACCCGTACGGATAACCACACGCCCCTCAAACGTGCGCGTCTGCCAATTTCGCCACTCTCGCGTATCATCGGGTATTCCCGACAGCACTATATATTATACACTTTTTTTTCAAAAAGTCAATACCTATTTTGAAAATATCTAAACTATTTTTGCTTCTTTTAATATTTGTTTAATGTGTCAAAAGAAGCATTGCAACAAATAGAAGAGCTATGATCCATGAACTGATTTTTATCTTTTTAAAATCACCGCAAAAAACGGAAATAACACGGAAATAACTATGTACGAAATAAGCCCGAAAGCAATGCCGTAAGAAATATTATATGTAAATGGCATTATCGCTGAAGTTAAAAAAGCCGGAACTGATGTTTTGAAGTCATCCCAATTGATATTTTTAACAGAACCCATCATAAGAATACCTACGTAAATCTTCGGTAATGGCTGTGGCGATAAGTCTATATACATAAAAAGCCCCATTCTTTATAGTAAATCATTAAATTACGATTCTTATCACAAAAGTGATGCAACTGAGATTATATTAACTAGAAAAACGCCCGAAAGCCCTGTGTTTCCAAAGGGACTCGGGCGTTTGTAAGCCGTTAAATATTATTCCCACTCTATTGTGCCTATGGGCTTGGGAGTAAGATCGAGAAGTACACGGTTGATGCCGTTAACTTCGTGTGTTATACGATCTGTGATTTTATGAAGGACGTTATAAGGAATCTCTTCGATGGTTGCTGTCATTGCATCTGTAGTATTAACTGCACGGATGATAGCAGGCCAGCCTTCGTAGCGCTTTCCGTCTTTTACGCCAACGCTCTTAAGATCAGGAACTGCAATGAAGTACTGCCATACTTTACCTGCAAGGCCGCAGTTATCAAACTCTTCGCGAAGAATAGCATCTGCTTCACGCAATGCGTGAAGTCTGTCACGAGTTATAGCTCCAAGGCATCGAACTCCAAGTCCGGGCCCGGGGAAAGGTTGACGGTCAACCATACTTGCAGGAAGACCAAGAGCTTTACCTACTACTCTTACTTCATCCTTATAAAGAAGCTTTACGGGTTCTACCAAGCCTTCAAACTGAATATCATCCGGAAGACCGCCGACGTTATGATGAGCTTTTACGCCGTCACTTTCAAGAATATCCGGGTAAATAGTACCTTGTGCCAGGAAAGAAATTCCCTCCAGCTTTCGAGCCTCTTCTTCAAAAACTCTTACAAACTCTCCGCCGATTATTTTGCGCTTTGTTTCCGGAGCATCAACACCGGCAAGCTTATCCAAAAATCTATCAGTGGCATCAATATATATAAGGTTTGCATCGAGACCGTTTTTGAATACCTCGATAACCTGCTCACTTTCGCCTTTTCTCATAAGTCCGTGATTAACGTGCACGCAAACAAGCTGTTTGCCAATTGCTTTTATCAAAAGGGCTGCAACAACAGAGCTGTCAACACCTCCGGACAGAGCAAGCAGAACTTTTTTTGTTCCAACCTGTGCTCTTACTTCCCTCACCTGTTCTGCAATAAACGCTTCAGCAAGCTCGGGTGTGGTAATTCTTTGCATAGATTCGGGTCTGATATTTGTATTCATAAATAATACCCCCATATAAAATTATATGTATATTATAATAAAACAAGTTTCAAATGTCAATTATTTTTTGCATAAAAATATATGTATTTGCGTGAAATGAGTTATTATTTTTTGCTAAACAATAGTACAATTTTGCTATTTATTAAAAAGTATTGACATTAACAAATAAAGTAACTATAATTAAGTTAACAAAATTATGTTTAACGGAGGACAAAAAATGTATAATTTTCCTATAGGCGTAATGCTTAATTCTTTTAGACTTCCTTTTGACGAAGCACTTGATAAGGCGGTCGAAGTAGGTGCAAAAGGTCTTCAAATATATGCTACATATGGAGAGATGGCACCTGAAAATCTTTCTACCGAGCAGAGAAAGATAATTCTTGACAAGATTAAATCGCGCGGACTTGTAATCTCTGCGCTTTGTGGAGATTTCGGTCACGGTTTCGGTACAGCTGAAAAGAATCCTGAACTTATAGAAAAGTCAAAGAGAGTTCTGGACCTTGCTGTTGAGCTTGAAACAGACGTTGTAACTACACATATTGGCGTTGTACCTACAGACCCCAATCATCCAAGATACGAAGTGATGCAGAAGGCTTGTGCCGAACTTGCCAATTATGCCGATTCGATGAATGCACACTTTGCTATCGAGACAGGTCCTGAGACTTCGGCTGTACTCAAGGCGTTTCTAGATTCACTTAACTCTACCGGTGTTGCTGTTAACCTTGACCCCGCAAACCTTGTAATGGTTACAGGAGATGATCCCGTTGTTGCGGTGCATAATCTTCAAAGATACATTGTCCATACTCACGCTAAGGACGGCATAAAGATCTGCGACCGCGATCCTGAAATAATTTACGGAATAAAGCGTGCCGAGGAAGAGTTCAGCGGTCAGGCGTTCAAAGAAGTACCTCTTGGTACAGGAAGCGTTGACTTCCCTGCTTATCTTAAAGCACTTGAAGAAATTGGATACAAGGGTTATCTTACCATCGAGAGAGAGGTTGGAGACGATCCTGCAAAGGATATTCTTACTGCCGTTGATTTCCTCAAGGGAGTTATTGCAAAAAACTAATTCGATTTCACAAAGGTCCGAAGACAAAATTCTTTGGACCTTTTAATTTTAACTTAGGCATTGCAAATATAAAATGTTTGTGGTATTATATACTAAATAAATTTAGAAACTTCTAGGGGACAAAATGAAAATAATTATATTTGGATGCGGTAAAATAGGAAGCACAATAATTTCAACACTTTCAAAAGAGGGTCACGACGTTACAGCAATTGATCACAGTAGCGAAACGGTTAATGAAATCACCAATATATATGACGTAATGGGTCTTTGCGGTAACGGTGTAGATTGTGCCGTGATGGAAGAGGCAGGCATAAGAAAGACTGATTTGTTCATTGCAGTAACAGGTTCAGACGAATTGAATATGCTCAGCTGCTTTCTTGCAAAAAAATTGGGAGCTAAACACACTATTGCAAGAATAAGAACTCCCGAATATAACGACGAAGATCTTGGATTCCTTAAGAACGAATTGAATCTGTCGGCAACATTGAATCCGGAACTTCTGGCAGCTCATGAGATTTACGACATACTGCACTTTCCATCGGCGGTTAAGGTCGAAACTTTTTCAAACAGAAGTTTAAAGATAATCGACGTTGTCGTAAGAGAAAATTCCCCTTTCGTTAATCTATCCTTATCACAAATGCGCCAAAAGTATCAAGCTAATTTTTTGATATGCAACGTAGTCAGAAACGATGAGGTATTTATACCTGACGGTAATTTTGTCTTAAAGTCAGGTGACAAGATAGGAATAACTGCTACTAACACCGAGTTTATGAAGCTTCTTAAAATCGCGGGTCTTTCTCAAAAGCCTATTAAAAGCGTTATGATACTTGGAGCTAGTAAAATTGCTTATTATCTTACAAAAATACTTGCTCAAGGCGGCGTAAAGGTTAAGATTATTGATAAAGATAAAGAAAAGTGCACTGAATTTTCGAATTTAGTCCCGGAAGCAACAATGATTCACGGAGACGGAATGAATAAAGAAGTATTGTTTGAAGAGGGGCTTGAATCAACGGATGCATTTATAGCGTTGACAGGAAATGATGAGCAAAACATTCTAATTTCTTTCACTACAGTAAATTCTGTAAATACAGTTATTGCAAAAGTAAATCATCACGCTTTGGCAATAACCGCAGAAAAACTTGGGCTTGATAGAGTTATATCAGCAAAAGGAGCAACGTCCAGTCTTATATCAAGATATGCCAGAGCTCTAGAGAATTCACTTGGAAGTAACGTAGAAAAGTTATATAAGCTTATGGACGGAAAAGCCGAGGTACTGGAATTTAACGTCCTATCAGACTTTAAAAACACGAACGTTTTGCTACGCGACATGAAGCTGAAAAAGAACATTCTTATCGCCGGTATTACAAGAGGGAGAAAATCCATTATACCATCCGGTAACGATATGATCCTGCCCGGCGACAAGGTTATAGTTGTAGCATCCGGAATAATACTCGGCGACCTTAACGATATAATGGCATAAAAGAGGCATATTATGAATAAAAAACTTGTATTTAACGTTATCGGCAAGTTACTATTGGCTGTAACACTTATGCTTTTTATACCTATGTCGGTTTGTCTTATATACCGTGAAAGCTCGTGGTCGTCATTTGGAATAACAGCAGTTATTTCTTTTGTCATTGGTATTATTTTAAAACTTATTACACGTAATTACAGCAAGGTAATTTATGCAAAAGAAGGCTTTGCTATTGTTGCACTATCGTGGGTTACCGTATCTGTTATAGGAGCCATTCCGTTTTACTTGAGCGGTGAGATTCCTTCGTTTGTAGATGCTTGGTTTGAGACGGTCAGTGGATTCACTACTACCGGTGCATCCATTCTTAATGACGTCGAATCGTTGAGCCATGGAATGTTGTTCTGGAGAAGCTTCAGCCATTGGGTTGGAGGAATGGGGGTGCTCGTCTTTATGATAGCATTTGTATCTAGTATTTCAGACCGCTCTATACACATTCTAAAAGCCGAAATGCCTGGCCCTATCGTTGGAAAACTTGTACCGCGTTCAAAAGATACATCCAAAGTTCTATATATTATTTACATCGTTATGACGCTGGTACAAGTAATTCTGCTCTGGTGCGGAGAAATGGATCTTTTTGAAAGTATATTGCATGCCTTTGGAACAGCAGGAACCGGTGGATTCGGAGTCAAAAACGACAGTCTTGCAGGGTATTCTTCTTACTCGCAGTGGGTAATAACGGTCTTTATGTTTATATTCGGTATTAATTTTAACGTGTTTTATCTGCTGGTAATAAAAAGATTCAAAACAGCGTTTAAGAGTACGGAGTTGGCTGTATATGCACTGATAACCGTTGTTTCGATAACAATTGTTACAATTGATATCAATTCACTGTACACTTCTTTTTCAGAAGCTCTGCGTGCCGCCGCTCTGCAAGTAGTTTCAATTTCAACAACAACCGGTTTTTCCTCTACAGATTTCAATCTCTGGTCCTCTATGTCAAAAGCTGTACTTTTAATTCTGATGTTTATGGGTGCGTGTGCCGGGTCAACCGCAGGCGGATTAAAAACGTCAAGAGTTATTCTCGTATTTAAAATGATTGCCAAAGAAGTGCACCATATGATACATCCGCGCTCTGTAGCTACGGTTAAATTCGAAGGAAAAGACGTAGATGAAACAACGCAGAGAAGCGTGTCAAATTACGTTGCCATTTATTTTGTTTGCATAATCATTATTTTTATGTTAATATCATTTGAACCTTTCGACTTTGAAACAAACTTTAGCGCAGTTGTCACAGCTTTCAATAACGTTGGTCCCGGTTTTTCTCAAGTAGGACCTGTTAGCAATTTCGCCAATTATTCAGATTTTTCAAAACTTCTGCTTTCTTTTGCTATGCTTCTTGGCAGATTGGAGATATTCCCTTTACTAATTGCGATAATTCCATCAACCTGGAAAAAAAGATAAAGATGTGCCCGTAAATACAGCATTTATAAGAGAGTGCCGTATAATTCGGGCACACTTTTTTACCATCTACATAAAATAAAGCAAAGGAGTGATAGTTTTGGTAAGAAAAATTACGTTTCGTGAATCTATTGCAGAAAACGTCAGCAATCCCATGGCGGCAGTAATCAATCTTGAAAGAGAAGTTGAAGATAATTATGATTTCAAAAAGATGCTATGGCTCGGGAAATTCTTTGAGATAAGAGCAATGAGTATCCCAAATGGCGACGCAATAGGCATTGAAGTTCATCCGGATTCCGATCAGTTCATTAAAATTGAATCCGGAAGGGCGAGAATCAGCTTTGGAAAAACAGAAAACGAAATGACGTATGAGAGAATAATCGATGAAGATTATGGTGTTGCCATTCCTGCGGGTACATGGCACAACGTAACAAATATTGGTGATGAAGAATTAAAGCTGTTTACGGTTTACGCTCCTCCTCACTAAAAAATCAATAATTAAACTTGCATTTATTATAATAACCTGATATAATGCGATTGAGCAAAAATAGAAAGGACTGTTTCAATGTATATTAACTACAATGCAAATGACAAAAGATTTATTCTCGAAACAAAAAATACAAGATATATTTTTGATATAATCAATCAATTGCCCATTCACGTTTACTATGGCAAAAAATATGGTAATATTGATTTAAAATATGAACCGATTTTATATTCTTTTGCTCCATACTTCAAGGAAGAAGAAACTGCATTCAGTCCCGATATTTATCCGGCGGAGCTTCCTTGCTTCGGTAGCGGGGACTTTAGAGAAACTGCCATAAAAATCAAAAATAAAAACGGCGACAGTGTATGTCTGTTTGAATACGAAGGGCACCGAATTTTCAACGGTCGATTAGCGCTTAACGGTCTCCCCTTCGCAGAAGCAGACAGCGATACGGAAACGCTTGAGCTGCAACTTGTTGATTCTGTAACGAACTGTAAAATCAAGCTTTATTACACCGTGTTCCCGAACGAAGATGTAATCTCACGTTATATGACAGTCGAGAACCTTTCGGGAGGTGATGCTGTCATAGAAAAGTGTATGAGCCTTTCTCTTGATATTCCCAGATGTGATTTTGATATGATAAGTCTCTACGGAGGTTATGCACAGGAAAGAAATTATCAGCGAAATCCTCTTATGCACGGTATACAAAGTGTATATTCAAGACGCGGTGCATCCAGCGCTCATTTCAATCCGTTTATCGCTATTTGTGACAAGGATGCTTGCGAAAACAGCGGTGAGGTTTACGGCTTCAACTTTGTTTTCAGCGGTAACTTTCTTGATGAAGTAGAAGTAGACCAACAATCAACAACTCGAGTACAGATTGGTCTTGGATGTGAAAATTTTTCGTGGCTTCTTCACAACGGTGAGTCATTTACCTCTCCTGAGGCAGTAATGACTTACAGTGACAGTGGTATAAACCAAATGAGCCGAAATTTTCACAGCTTTACAAGAAACCATATACTTCCTTCTGAACCTTTTGACAAGAGACCTGTTGTTCTCAATACTTGGGAAGCGTGCTTCTTTGACATTGACGAAGTGGAAATGCTGCGTTTTGCAAAAGCTGCTGCTGAATGTGGAACAGATATGTTGGTAATGGATGATGGTTGGTTTGGCGCCAGAAACGATGACTGCGCGGGTTTGGGCGACTGGTATGTTAACACGGATAAATTCAAGAACGGATTGCCTTCTTTTGTAAACAAAGTAAAAGCTTACGGAATTAAATTTGGCATTTGGTTAGAGCCCGAAATGGTGAATCCTGATTCTGATCTATACCGCACACATCCTGAATGGTGTTTACAAGTAAAGGACAGAAAGAACCTTCTTTCCCGCCACCAGCTCGTACTTGATATGGGAAATCCGGCAGTAATTAAATATTTGAAAGAAAGCTTTGCTAAGGTATTTGATGGTGTGGAAATTGACTATTTTAAGTGGGACATGAACAGACATATGTCCGAAGTCGGTTCTACATATCTCTCTGCGGAACGTCAAGGTGAAGCAGCATACAGATATATGCTTGGCGTATATGAACTGCTATCATTTTTCAAGGAGCGATTTCCTAAAGCTATGATAGAGAGCTGTTCAGGAGGAGGCGGAAGATATGATCTCGGTATGATGAAATATGGCACAATGATTTGGACCAGCGACAACACTTTTCCAAAATCCAGAATCAAAATTCAGTATTCATCACTTCTTGCCTACCCTGCTTCCACAATGAGCTGTCACGTTTCGAATCCTAATAACGTTTGCGCAAACCCTGCAGAGCTCAAATTCAGATATGAAGTCGCACTTGGCGGAGCTCTTGGATACGAGATGCACCTACCTAACGTATCCAAAGAGATTTGCGAAGCTGTAAAGCAGCAAATAAACAACTACAGAGAGTATGAAGATATAATTTTAAGAGGCGACTATTACAGCCTGTACAATCCATTTGAGTGTGACATAAGCTCTTACTACTATGCAAATAAAGACCATAGCAAAATTTTACTCAGCGTTCTCGAAGTGCACGGTATGAGAGAGCGAAAATACAAACTTGCAATTCCCGGTGCTGATCCCGATGCAATATATTGTGACAAGATTGGTAACAAAACTTATACAGGACAACAGCTTATCACGGGATTTGACTACAGAACACACGACGAAGACCCCTTTTCACGAATGTGGTATTTCGTAAGACAATAATTGTACAAAACCGACACTTTTGTGTCGGTTTTTTTCTGTATTTTATTGACAAATATACTTATTTGCTTTACAATTATAAATGGTGAAAATATGAAAAGAACTTGTATTTATGTTGTTATATTATTTAGCTTAATCTTGTCAAATTTGATTAGTTGTTATGACAAGGATTGCAATAGCCTCCATCCTACAAGTGCTACTGCGATGACGCTTGTAGAAAAAGAACTGGAACCTTTACAATCAATAAGCGAACCTAAAGCATTAGAACAAAATGACAAAAAGGCTGACAACACTGAATCAAAAACAAGAAGCGAAACAGAAGAACCGAATTTAAAAGCACCGTTCAAATATCTTTACAAATATGTGTCCGATGAAGAGCTGGCTTCTCTTGATACTCTCATAAAAGGCGTGCCGTTGAGGGGACAGTTTCCAGATTTTCCTACGGGCTGTGAGTCTGTAGCGGCAGTAAATCTTATGAATTTTTACGGTGTTGATATAAGTGTCGATGATTTTATAGATAATAAACTTCAAAAAAATTCAAATTTTTATTTCAAAAACGGAAAAATGCACGGTCCTTCTCCGTATGAGTATTTTCTCGGCGATCCAAGATCCAACAACTCTTGGGGGTGCATGGCGCCGGTGATCGAAAATGCTATGAAAAAATCTACAAATATGACTGTGACCAGTTTTAAGAGCAAAAACTTGGAAACACTTTCAGACGAATATGTTTCAAAAGGTCATCCGGTGATTGTATGGGTTAGCATTCATATGCTTGAAGTATCTTATACTTCTTCTTGGTATTTAGACGGAGAAACGGTTTTTCATTGGCCGAATAATGAGCATTGTATGATACTGATAGGATACGACGATTGGTATTATTATTTTAACGACCCATACGTCGCTGCTATCGTTAGATATAAAAAAGATTTAGCAGAAGACCGTTTCGAAAAGTTGGGTATGCAGGCGATAGTTTTGTCAGACCCACAGCAATTATATAAATAAGGCTCGAAAGCCAACACATAAAGAAAGGATACAATTATGACACGCATTTCAAAAAACAGTAGAGGAATAGTGCTGGAAAACAACTATTTCAGTTACTGCGTCGGTTACGATGCAAAGGTACTCGAATTTGATGATAAGACAAACGGCACTAATTACATCGCAAACAGTGATAAACCGTATTTCTGTTTTCTAAACACTGATGGTAAAGGCAGTGTAGCAACCCCTATAAATATGGCATTTGCTGACGGAGAATTCGTTTTCGGATTTATATCTGGTGCATATATTACCGTTAAGCCGGATGTTAAAGAGAGCTATATTTCTTTTGAAATTACAAACGTCTCTCATATATCGTGTTACAATCTTGTTTTTGCTAACACTATCGTTGATTATCCAATCGTTGAGGGTGAGGACACGTTCGGCATGTCAACTTTGGCGATGAAAGTAAACACTCATTCTGTATCGTGGCCTTCTTACAAAGAAATGAAGGCTGGAGGTATAGTCTACTCTGAATGTGGATTTTTAGGAGCTAAGGTTGCTATTCTTGGCGCCCCTATCTCAAAACACGTTGAAATACTCAAAGAAATCGCAATGGACATTCCCAAAGGCGATGCCCCTGTTGCATACGGCGTAGGCGGTCCTTGGGCAAGAGAAAACAAGGGTGAGCGCGGAGATTATATCATTATATCTGCTGCAAAACCCGAGCAGCTGGCAGACGACCTAAAAATGTATACAGACCTCAACGTAGACCAGCTCGACTTCCATAAGGGAGCACCGTTCCGTCAGGGCGACTTCTATTTCTTTACCGATGAAACCGGCGAAGCATCTGCTTTTAAGGAGAAAATGGTAAGCCAACTCAAGCCTCACGGAATCACTGCCGGTCTTCACACGTATTCATTCTACATTGATCCTAACGCATCCGGTATCCCCACAAATCCCAAGTGGCAAAAACAGCTTCTCCCTGCCGAAAAGTACGTCCTTGCCGAAGATATTGACGAAGAGGCTACAGCTCTCGTAACGGAAGAAAACACAGATATAGCGTCTAAGATTACAGGTTATAGAGCTCTTGCTTCCGAGTACATACTAGTTGATGAAGAGCTTATTAAAATTACGGCTCTCGAGATAGGCGGAAACAGTCTGGGCACGCTCACAAGAGGCTGTGCTCAAACTAAACCTACGGCTCATAAAAAAGGAGCTGAGATTACAAGAATCGCATCTTACTACAGCGGTCTTTGTCCCATTATCGACTCAGAGCTTTTCTATGAGGTTGCACGCAGAACAGCAAAGGCATACAACGAAGGTGGCTTCGGTATGATATATTTTGATGCACTTGACGGTGTTTCCAGACACGTAACCGACAAGAATCTTGGCTGGTATTATGCGGCACGCTTTGTAACAGAAGTGCTCAAATACACACATGATACACCAATCGCGGAGATGTCTTACTTTGTTCCTCCGTTCTACCTTGCCAGAGGCCGTGCAGGTGCTTGGGACCATCCCAGACGCGGATACAAGATATGGAACACAAGCCACGTTAACAGTAACAAGAAAATGTTGGATAACTATCTTTGCGCTATCCTTGGATGGTATAACCTTTACCCAATCGCCCCCGCACAGTTCCCTCCGTCAACTCATGTAAAATACGAATTCTTCGATGATATTGATCATATGGCATCTCTTGCTGTAGCATATGACTACGGTATGGTATATCAGAACATAGCACACAACACACTTGCTCTTCCTGCAGTTAAGAGAAATACAGACAGATATGCTTTCTATAATAAGCTTCGTAAAGAAAACTACTTCCCTGACAATATCAAAAAACAAGTAAGAGAAGGTCAATACGAATATGCTCTTATAGATAAAGGCGACGAAAAGTATGCCTTCGTTGAAAAATCCTATTCACCCAAGAAGATTATAAACATAGACGATAGCGATTTTAATACAACAGCGCATTCGAACCCCTTTGGTGCCCAGAAACCTTTTGTAAGGTTTGAGGCGTTCCCCGCTACAGACGGCAATGACCCCATAGTTGCACTTGCACTTGATGAAAATAAAGAACTTAAAGAACAGCAGCTCAGAGCCGAATATCCCGTTCTTGACCCGCTGAAAGCTGCCGACCACTATGGAGTGCACGTAAAAGTTCACGGTAACGGAACTGCTACTGATGCAATTGTTATACGTATTCAAGGTGTTATAGAAGGTGACCACAATGCTTGTGACTACTTCATTCCTCTCACTTTTAATGGCTGGAAGGATTTCTATCTTGTAGATCTTGATAACCGTGAATATGACGACTATAAGTTTGAAGGAATTGAACAAAGCAGCTACCTTTCTCTCAGAGGTATGACTAACTTCAACAGAATACAAACAGTTCAGATTTATACCGTCGGTGAATGCAAAGACGTTAAGATGTCCAGCGTAGAGCTTTGCAATTGGTACGTTAACGACGTGGTTGATCCTACCATTAAGGTTGGAAACGATACTCTGACATTCAAGTGTACACTTCACGGCGGTGAGTATATTGAATATAATCACGGTGCAGAAGCAATTATCTACGACAAGGATGGTAACGGAAGACCCGTAGATTCTGTTGTAGGTGAAATTAACACACCTGCAGGAAAATTTAATGCCACTGTTTCAAGAAGCAATGCCGGAAGCAGTGCTAAGGTTAGACTTACCTTTGGATTCACAGGCAAAGAAATTAAATAATCGCTTTAATAATTTGCGATGTAAGTGAGGTAAACAATGAGAAAAATAATTTCTTTATTGATAGTTTTAGTATTCTGTATTTCTACCTTACCCGTAAGTGCTGCTCCTGATCCATATTGGGCCCTTCAAGCGGCGTATAACGAAGCGGTAAAAACAGAAACAACAGCCGATGACGTGCCTGCATGCGAAGGGATAATTTCGCATTACGAAAAGCTCGATTCGGTTACAGCGTGTCTTAGAATCGTTTCCCCACTTTTGAGAGTTGTAAAGATTTATGAATCGACTGGACAGTTTGATAAAGCGCTCAGATGCTATAAGCTTTACAAAGCAACCTACGAGTATCTTGACAAACATACCGAAGATGACTGTTCAGAAGCATTGAAATATGCAGATTCATTTATAAGACAGTATTCGTTTGTCACACCTACTGTTTATACTTCTGCATACTCCCCTGCCGACGTTAAGTATTACGGAGCTAAAAACGAGCACAAAGTAGGCACTTATACCGGAATGTGCGGATATTACAACAGCGACGTAACTAACGGAAAAATTGTATACGTTGAATTTGGAAACGAAAACATATATTCTTTCGGATACAAGCTTCCTGAGACTAATGACAACTATATGCTTGAATTAGCATGGAACGTTTCAGACCACTCGATTGAAAACTTCAGAAATATTGCAGATGGCAATCACGATTCTTATATAATCGAAAACCTAAAATTCCTTGGCTCACTCACAAATTGCAAGGTTATGCTACGTTTTGCTGCCGAAGTTAACGAATGGGAAGTCAACACTACTTATTCAAAAAACGGCAAGATCAACGATTTTAAAAAGGCGTACATTGATGCTTTCCGTCACGTGTCTGATTTGGCAGAGACACACTGCCCTGCTGTCGCTATGGTTTACTCACCTAACGATATCTCGAATATGCACGTTTCGGCAACAGACTTTTACCCCGGAGACGACTACGTTGATTGGATCGGTATGTCCTCTTATATGAATAAATCCTCTACTGCAACAAATGAATGGAGCAGTATGACTGATGCTTACTACAACAGAGGCGTGTACGCAAACCAATTAATGAAAATCAAGGATATTGTCGATGCGTTTGGCGACAAAAAGCCAATTATGATATCAGAATCCGGTTGGTGCTACAGCTCAACTAATTCAGCTCAAACCACAGAGCACGCAAAAGAAAAAATGGAATTCTTCATGTCATATGTAAATATGGTATTCCCTCAAGTTAAAGCACTGTTCTATTTCAACACCAATATGCACGGGAATTCATATCAGCTTTTTGATGAAGACGGCTCTTCGGTACACAGCTTGTCGCAAACATACCTTAACTGCATAAACTCTAATATCCCCGTTAGATCTATGCATGAAAACAAACCACAAGGATACACAAAGCTTACAACAATAAACGAAGTCAGAGACAATCTTTATCTTGCTGTTTTTGCTTCATATCCCGGTAATCCCGGACTGAACGTAAGCTATGCTTGGGATGGATCAGAAGTTGCAAAAACAAACGTAGTTCCCTATTCTACAGAGATTAAGTCCGATAAACTCACTCAAGGCGAACATGAGCTGAAGGTTACTACCAATTGTCTTAACACAACGTACGAACAATACTTCACAGTAAAGGTTGACAACGGTAAGATTACTGCTACAGAGAAAATAATTGAAAAGCCTGTAGAAGAACCCAAACCCGAACCGCCCGTGGAAGAACCTAAGCCGGAAGCACCGGTTGAGCAACCCGTGGAAGAGCCTAAGCTGGAAACTCCTGTTGAGCAACCCGTTGAAGAACCTAAACCTGAAGCCCCTGCTGAAGACCCCATCCCTGAAGCTCCGACAGAAGAAACTCCTGTCGAAAATCCAACAGATGAACCCGATGCAGAAGTTCCTACAGAAACACCTGAAGAAGAAACATCGCCTGATTCACCTATCTCATCTGACACTCCGAACGATATAGTAACAGAGCCAAACGATGAAGCAGAAGAGAATGCTAAAATAGACATATCCGATTCTGAGGAACAGCTTGATACAGATACTGTACCTCCTGCAGACAAAAGCAACAATGATTTAAATGTAAGTGCAACAGAAGCGAAAAGTACACCTATTGCATTGTTAATTATAGGTAGCTTACTGCTTGTTATATTAATACTTGTAATCGTGTTGATCAAAAAAAGCAAAAAGTAATAACAAATTCCAACATATTACTTTAAAGTAGAACGAGGATTCGCATTTTGCGAATCCTCATTTTTAAAATAATTTTATTTTTACTATTGTATTTGATGAAATATGTGGTATAATATATATGTAAGCGGGTCCGTCAAGGTTTCGACGGGGTTTTTGAAGCAAGATAAGCGGGTAGAGTCGCAGAACTCTTTAAAACTGTAAAACTTAAATATAAACGCTAACAGAAATTTAGCAGTAGCTGCCTAACTAGGGCAGCCGTCTTACCTTTGAATATCGCGGCTTAGGATAAGGCGTCACTTAGCGATGAACGTGTACCGATAAAGCTTTGAGTCGGTACATGAATTAATGAAGCTACGCTGATATCAGTTTGTCGATGAACTGACGACTGCGGAATACGATCACCGACTGCACCCGGAGAAATTCTCGTGAACGAAGTTTCGGACAGGGGTTCGATTCCCCTCGGAAAGTCGGAGGCCAAGCGGTCTTAGGAAGACAACTCTAGGTTGCAACTCCTTGGCTCACAGAACGACATGGCTA
>JAZSDT010000071.1:0-26524 GCA_045531285.1 Eubacteriales bacterium | reverse complement strand
ATTGTTACTGTCTGTGCTTTTCCGTCACTTAATGTTTCTGCACTTACGGGCATTATGGGAATGACGGAGAGGAGAGTAATAAGGGCAAGCAACAGAGCAATTATCTGCTTGCCTGAACTTTTTGCTGTAGACATTTTTATGTCCTCCTTCTTGTAATAAAAAAAAGCAGACCGTTTTTTTCAGTCTGCTTAAAGTTTATATTAGGTTAGTCTGCCGTACTTCCGGGTACGAGCAGTTCTTTAGCAAATTCCGTTTTTTCTTTGGTTGTGTCGATTCTTGGGTAACTGTTTGTAAAGAGTGATTCATCGGTTCGTGCTACATCATAATAGCTTACGTCGATTATCTGCCATCTGCCGTCAATGAATGCTTCATTCCAAGCGTGAGTCGCATCTTTGATGGTTACACAGGGAATGTCGGCTCTCTGACAGAGATAGATAAAAGCGTTTGCATAAGTTCCGCAGATGCCGTTGACGGGAGTGCTTGATGTGAAAACATCATTTATTCCTGCCACATCTTCATCCATGTAAACTATGCGGTCAGCGATGTATGTTGCTATCGCCTTAACCTTTTCCTTATCGGAAAGATTTGCTATGCTTTCGATGAATTCGTCTGTCGCAGCATTCGCACTTTCATACTTTGGATTGACCTGCACCTTTAGGATTCGATAACCGGGGTATTCATACAGATTCTTTACAGTAGGTTCTGCACCGAAGCTGTAAGTGTAATATCCCGAAATAATATTCGCTACCGATTTCATTGCGGTATCGGTTTTACCGGGAGTTGTGAAAGTAAACTCAGCATCTACATAGTGAGCATAGCTGTATGTGGGGTTATATCCGTCAGCATTGTTGCCGTCTATTATAGACTTTGTATCTGCAACCGTCTGCCTCATAGTGTTGTATGCCTCTTTGGTGTAGATGCTATCAAACACGGTTTGATTGGCATATGATGAAAAATCCTCTTTTGAAGACGATGTGCCGTCTATGAATATATCGGGAGTTTCAACAGGTATTTCTTCGGGGAGTTCCTCAATTTCTTCTTTCTTTGGAATCTCCATATGTACACTGTTGGTTTCCTCGATATATTCGATATCAGCGCCAAACAAGGCGGCTGCATCACGAAGCTTTATGTAATTGTTACCACCGATATTGTAGGCGAAAAGCTCCGTTTGTTCTCCGTTTAAGAAGAATATTTGTGATGTTATCTGTGCAAGAACGCCGGAATTTGCCATTACTGCCGTTCCGCTGAAAAATACCGCACCGCAGAGTAAACCTAACAAGAAATATATGTACTTCCTCATTTTGATTTCTCCTTTAGTTTGGTTTAGTGTTTGTCTGACGCTGATTATTTCTTAATCTACCTGCTCGGCTTTAACGCACCATCTGTAATAGTCCGACTGGTTCTTGACGCAGGTGATAAGGGTGATGATATTGTCGCTTGTATTCTGAAGGTCTGAGGTATCATCAACCGAAATCTTTTCAATGCTGTACACCTCATACTTTCGTGTTCCGAGCTTTGTTGTGAGCTTTATTGTGGCACCGAGGTCAAGCTCGTGAATATCTGAGAAGTATGCTCCCGTGCCTCTGTTATGAGAAGCAAGGCACACATTTCCGTCCCAGATGGAAGTTTCCTTGAAATGTCCTACGCCCTTGGATAAAACTGAGTTTGTCGTACCCTCATATACCTTTACCGAAAGGTCAATGTCGGGAATAGACAGCTTTGCTATGTATCCGCCTGTGTAGTACATATCGTCAGTTACTTCCGTGAATGCATCGTAGGTGTAGTAGTCCTCGTAAATATCCGTATCAATGTTACCCGGGATAATAGTTACGCCATTACCGTTTGTTACGGATGAATTCGGGACCGTACTTGTAACCGTGACCAAAGGCTGTTCTGTAATACCGCTAACCAATACGGGAGCCTGCGGTGTTTCGGTGTAGTAGGATGCAAGATTGGGTGTGAGTGGTTCGCCGCTTCCACGAAGGTTACTTGTATGACTTCCGAAAACGGGAGGAATAAGAGCACTGTTCTTACTTATATCAACCGCTGTTCGGTTGATATTGTTACCAACTGTTACAACATCAACCGATGTCGGTGTTCCAAACAGTGCTTGTGTTGGCGGTGCTACCGTGTAATCCGCAGCAAATGCGGGGATTGCAAGCACGCACACAAGTCCGAGAGAGAGAAATAAAACTATCTTTTTCATCTTAGTATCCCTTTCTCTTTTTACGGATAAGTCTGTAAATAGCGTAACCGCCTGCACCAAGTGCTGCCGCACCTGCAACTGAACCTGCTACTATACCTGCGGTCTTTGCTTTCTTTTCTGCAGAAGTATCCTTTTTATCATTTGTTTTGTCTATGTCAATCATAGGCTCGTTTGTCTCCTTGTTTTCCTTAAATACCGCTGTATATGTAACGGTATCGTTTATGACTTTCGTAACTGTTCCTTTGTAATCGGCACTTGCGGTATATCCGTTTACATAGGTCTTTGTTTCTGTTCCCGTGTAGATCGCATTCGCAGTGTATCTTATTGCAACGTCTGTACCGCTTATGGTTTCATCTGCTGCCGTTACCCATTCGATATTGGCAAGAGTAAGAGTTGTGCCATCCTTGTCAATAGACTTGGGTACAAGAGAAGTATCTGCCGATGCAAGGTTGGGGTAGCTTCTTTCTTCCGTTACCGTGAACTTGCGACTGGAGTATCCTGCGGGGGTAAGCTCAAGGGTAGAATGATCGAATGCAAGAACTCCGATGTAACCGTCTTCGGTTGATACTTCAATAGTGGGTGAGAAAAGTGCAATTACCGCCTCTGCATCATTTGTTGAGGTGTGGTAATTAATATTTTCCACGTATTCCTTAGTATCTTCTTCGGAATTGTCTACAACCTTCATTTCTTCAAAGACATACTCTACATCACTTTCTGTAAAGGCTTCTTTGGGAATAAGGCTTTCATCACTACCTTTTGGAAGAACATACACCTTTTCGATTGTTTTGTACTCGTCAGCGGTACCCATGATAACCTCGTTGGGTACGAGGACATCACTTGCAAGAACGTTTACTGTCAGCATAAGTAATGCCATAAGAATTACTGCGAATGATTTTACTGATTTCATTTCTTTCAGCTCCTTTTCATTATTTTGTTTTTGTGATAAGGGTAATTTAACGAAACATTTCTATTCACCATCCTTTACGGAGAAAAGAACCGCAAGCCGGTCGGTAAGAACCGTATCATTTCTGCCGCATATATTTATTCTCGAACTCAAGTTTTGCGAGTCTCTCGGGACTTTATCGAGTAATATTATGTAACTATCGTCTATCTCCCGGCTCCAGAACTTATCGTTCAAGAAATATTTCATTTTACCTATGTGCCAACTGTCCGAAAAGCACTTGCACACCTTGAGGTCACACTCTCTGAAAAGCTTCATTTTCTCTTCGTCATAGCACTCGTTATATGACAGAAGCTTACCTTTGGAGGATATGTTGAAAGGTGTTCCAAAGTCGTATACCACAGCCTTGCTTGTCTTTCTTATCCTTGCAATATCAATGTCCGAATGAACAATATATGTGACGCCTTTTGTCTTTGCAAATCTGAGATTTCCCGTTCCCGAAAAGTCAATTGCCTTGACGTTTCCATTCTGGGTAATGGAAATATATCCTGCGGTATTTATGACCTCGTTTGTGACACCGCAGCCGTGAGTAAAACCGAGAATTCCGATTGAAATACATTTCTTTTCGGGGAGTATAACCCTTGTTTCTTCGCCGGGTTCATCATATACATTAACTTCGTAATCGTATATATAACCTTTCTTGATAACATCTGCGAAGTAATCTTCATCAAGTCGGTTGCCCTCGTAGATGATGTCGGATATGCCGTACACATTCTTGTATTCGGATATCTGGTCTTCGATATACTGGTTGCGATAACCTGGGAATACAATGACGATTCTGATATTTGGCTCTATTTGCCGAATACGCTGAAACAGTTTCTTTCTGTCAGTACCTAAAAGCAAAGCATCGGCAAGTACAAGTACATCAACATTTGCATCGAGAGCATCAAATCTGTCAATAAAATCATCGGTGTTTTCGAAGTTCTCATCAACAATGCGGATGTTGTTTCTTGCAAAGACTATAGCAAGATCTGCACTGTACTTTATCTTGCCAAGCCATATTACTACGTTAATCACACAGTACCAACTCCTTTCTGTATTCTTCTATTACATTGCCGTTTTTGTCGGTAATGTTTTCTAAAATTTTGTGTGCCGTTTCGAGTGCTTTTTCGGTGTCCTTGCGGTCGTGTTTATAAAAGGCATGAAGAAGGATTATTTCACCGTTCTTTTCGTAAAAGATGATTCTCATCATTCTTTCCGCTGCCTTTACTCTTATTTCATACATCTGTCTGTATCTTTCCATTGAAAAGTGCTTGATATAAGGCTCGACAAAGCCGTTTCTTTCATCCATTATGTAGCTTAGCTGAAACATAAACTTTGCTTTTATCTTGCCATTCAAGTTGTCAATGAATTTCTGAACTGGACAAGTGTTTTCTTTTTTGTATGCGTATAGTTTCCTCATTGGTTTCCTTCTTTCAAAAAGTCTCTGTAATGTGCCAATGCCTTAAGAATGTATTCCTCGGTTTCTTTAGGGGAGATGATACTACGGGGGATATATTTTCTTAAAGACTCGGCTTTGAATGTAATCTTTTCTGCCTGATTTGGTTTTCTTTCGCACATAATTTCAAGGATCTTATCTGCATCAAGTTTGCCGTCTTTTGAAAACTGCTTCATTTTAAGTGCTTGTGCAAGAGAAGGGGTTGCTTCCTCACATTTTATAGTATCGAGAAGAAGCTCTTGTTCTGCTCCCGAGAGATACGATAGTTCAACTGCAGGACGAAAACCTATTTTATCTTCGTCTACCATATCGAGCAGTTCTTTTATAAGTTCCGTGAGCCTTATATATCTTCGGACTTGTTCGCGGCTATCGTTGTGAATCTTTCCAAGTTCATCACCGGTTCTCAACTTTGCCACCATTGGTGTCGAAGTTACATCGGTGCGTTTACCTTGCCGCTTTAGAGCATCCATTCTCATCTTATATGAAAAGGCAAGCTCGCTTGGAAGTAGCTTTGTACGTTGAAAGTTTGATTCAACCATCATAACTACCGCTTCATCATAGCCGATATCAAGAATTACGGATTTAAGAGTATCGATTTCCGCAAGCTCACAGGCTTTTCTTCGTCTGTGTCCTGCCACAATCTCATATCTGCCGTCTGCTTTCTTTCGAAGTATGGCAGGCTCGATAACACCGTTTTCCTTGATGCTCTCCACAAGCTTGTACATATCCTCATCAATCCGAACCTTAAACGGATGATTTGGAGCATCATCAATTTCCGAGAGAGGTATATCCATTATCTTGGGGCGTTTTGATTCGTTACGGCTTGACTCACTTGAAAACAGTTCGTTGTAACCCGTAAGCCCTAAATCAATTCTGTTTCCTTTCAATTTCTTCAACCTCCCTTGAGAATCTATCGTATGCTATAGCAACCTTGTTGTGTTGTCCACGTGTAAAAATGCTTTTTCCTTCATTACTGCACTCCTGGACAGTAACTGAAGCCGGAATTTCAGAAAAGAACAAGTGTAATCCGCTACTGAAAGTCTCGTGCAGTAAATTGTCTATCATCCGTGCATTCCTTGTTCGCTTATCCACCATTGTGAGAAGTATTCCGTCTATCCTAAGCTCAGGATTAATGTCCTGCTTTGTTTTTGCTATGGAGTACATCAATAAATCAAGACCTTTGGCAGACAGGTAATTTGCCTGTGTCGGAATGATTACACTATCGGCGGCCGCAAGTGCATTGATTGTCATAAGTCCAAGTGACGGCATGCAATCGATGATTATGTAGTCATAAAGTGGCAGATATTCCTGTAGGCTTTTCTTAAGTACGAGTTCACGTTCTTTCAGACCTACAAGGCTGATTTCGATACCTGAAAGTTCTATGTTGGCGGGAATGAAATCTACACCTTCATCGTGCTTGAAAGTAAAGAAGTGCGGGACGAAATAGTTTTTCTCTATTGCGTTTTGCATAAGCTTCGAAAGGGTATTCTTTATCGTATCCGGATTCTTGTTTCCGTGACTTATGGTAAGGCTTCCTTGAGGATCGGCATCGACAAGTAAAACCTTTTTACCGAGTCTCACAAGACCGACTCCTAAATTTAAAGTTGTAGTTGTTTTGGCAACTCCGCCTTTTTGATTTGCTATTGCTATTACTTTTGCTTCACTCATAATAAAACCTCCTGTTCATTGAATTCATATATGTAACACGGCATTTTCAAAAACAGAGAGTTAGATTTAAATTTTGAAGTGATTTAGCCTGCAACAACCGTGTTCATATTTCGGTTTACAATCATTTGGAAGAAGCCACCCGAATGTAAGGAAATACACCGTAAAGAAAAATCCCCATAAACGCAAAAAAAGACTTGAAAACGTAATGTTTTCAAGTCTTCTTGTGGCTCCCCCTGCTGGGCTCGAACCAGCGACATCATGATTAACAGTCATGCGCTCTACCGACTGAGCTAAGGAGGAATATTGTGGAAAATCAGCATTTATTTTTAACTCCTCTTTAGCAGCTAATTTTCCGGTTTATTTGCTATCAATCGTACTACCGACTGAGCTAAGGAGGAATATAAAAGTCAGCGACGACCTATTTTCCCGGGCCGCTTCCAGCCAAGTATTTTCGGCATAGTTGAGCTTAACTACTGTGTTCGGAATGGGAACAGGTGTACCCTCAACAACAAAGTCACTGACTATCTCACCTCTCGGTGATTCAGTGCCTCTCTCAAGGCTTGATTATTATAGCACAGGTTTTTAGAAAATGCAATAGGTTTTTGAAAAATTTTTTAAAAAAATTTAATTATGTGAAAAAGCACTATTTTCCAGGGGTTTTGCGGCTCTCGGATTGTAAAAAACGTCAAGAAAGCGAGTCTGCGGAAACAAAAATCTCATCAAATCCCTCTCCCATAACCTGCTTTGCATCTCCGACGGTAACAAAGGCACGGCTGTCACATTCACCGACTATTTTTCTCAAAAGCGACAGCTCTCTTGAAGAAACAACGGTGAAGAGCATTTTCTTTTTCGCTCCTGTGTACATGCCCACCGCCTCGATACCGGTCACTCCGCGCTTCAGCTCTGTGAATATTCTGGCTGATATTTCATCGCTTCTGTCGGACACCACAAATACTGACTTGTCGCTTCCGACTCCCGACAGCACCAAGTCTATAACCTTTGCAGAAATAAAAAGTGCCGCAATTGCATAAAGGCTTATTCTGAATCCAAAAACAAACATACCTATCAAGACGATGGCTGTATCGATTACGGCAATGAGACCGGAGATCGAAAGACTTGGCTTCTTGCCCTTGATTATAGCCGCAAGCATATCCGTACCGCCCGACGTGGCACCTGCCTTCAACACCAAACCGAGTCCAAGTCCCGACAGTATGCCGTAGGAAAAAGCCGAAAGAAGAACGTCTCCCTCAAAATCAAGGGGAGAAGGAACGTTTTCAAGCACAGACAATGCAAGGGTCAAGGTTAAAAAAGCTATGACGGATTTTGTAATAAAGCGCAGCCCTCTCTGAATGGTACAGATAACGAACAGCGGAATATTTAAAACAAGGCTCGTCACAAAAATAGGAATGCCTGAAAGCTCCTTTACAACAATGCCAATTCCCGACACACCGCCTGTCACCAAGCCCGAGGGAGATGCTATCCAGGCTACTGCCAAAGAGAATATCACGCCACCTGCAATGGCAGAGACTATTTCAAGATTTTTATTTCTCATGGCAATAGTATATGCCGTTATTCAAAAAATAAACCTGATCCGCACAAATTTTGAGTTGCTTTCAGCAGATATTTTTCCGCGATGCTCCTCGGCAACTGATTTGGCTATTGAAAGACCTATACCAAAGCCCTTGGAATCCGAGCGGGATTCATCCTTTCGCCAAAAACGTTCGAAAAACTCCGAGTGCTCTCCCTCGTCCATCGGACAGGGGTTTATAACCTCAAGTATTACTTTTCCGGAAGACTCGGATAAACCAAGAAAAATATCGCCTTCGCCCTCGGAATACTTTACGGCGTTATCCATTAAAATAGTAACCAATCCGGACAGAGCTTTTTTGTCGCCGTTTACCGTCACGTTTTCTTGGGCTTCAATAACAAGCCTTCTGCCCTGTGCCTCTATAGACGCTTCAAAGGAAAGCGCCAGAGAAGTTACAACAGAAGAAAAATCAAAGCTTTCAAAGTTGCCGCTGCCCATTTTTTCATCGAGTCTCGTAAGCTCTACTAAGCCCTCGCAAAGATCCCTCAGCCTTACAACCTGTTCCTTTGCGTTTTCGGTCCATTTGCTCTCTCCGTTTTCCATCTCAATAACCTCAATGCTGGCATCGATGACCGTCAACGGAGTTTTCAACTCGTGAGAGGCATCTGTAATAAAGCGTTTCTGCCTTGTCAAAGCTAACTCCACGGGAGACAGTGCAAGCTTTGATAAAAAGAAAATGGCAACAAAAAACAGCAACAGACCGATAAGGCTTACAAATAAGCCGACAAAAACAAAATTTCTGAAAATCCCAAGATCCCTTGTACAGTCCACGAAAACTATGAGCACAAACTCATCTGTTTGTGTCTTTTTGAATCTATATTCATCAAGAAAGCCTTTATCTCCTTTGTTTAGGGCATCTTGGGCATATTTATGAATGTCCCGGGAGTCTATTGCCTTTATCGCCACGGTATCTGCACTGATTACGTTTCCGCTGCTGTCAAGCTTTACTGAAAAGAAACGTGTTTCATACGGCGTTTCGGGTGTAAAGCCGGGTCTCCTGTGAGGCCCTCCGGGTTCTCTTGGAAATCTGCCCATATTTGTACTGAGCACCTCCAAAATACTGTCTGCTCGCTCCACAACGCTCCTATAGTTAAACGAAAATATGATTACCATGAGCAAAAACAGAACAGCAGCCACCGACACAAGAGAGATGAGTATGAATTTACGCCTGAGTTTCTTAATCATTTTTCTCTTCCAATCTGTAGCCTTGACGTCTGGATGCAGTTATTTCCACGTTTGCACAAAGAGAACGAAGCTTTCTTCTGAGAAACGAAACGTGTGCCCAAACTACGTTTATTTCGGACTCGCTGTCATATCCCCACACACGCTCCATTATCTGTTCTGTGGAAATATATCTGTCCCTGTTATCTAAAAGCATTTCGAAAAGCTGAAATTCCTTGTTCGTCAGCTTTATCGAGCCGATATCGCCCTTCATTTCAAAAAGCACTGTATCAAGGGATATATTGCCCATTTTTTTAAGTGTACAGTGCACCTCGTCCTTTCTGGTCATGGCTCTGATGCGTGCCAAAAGCTCTTTTGAGGCAAACGGCTTTGTAAGATAGTCGTTAGCCCCCGAATCAAGTCCCAACACCTTATCGTCTGTCTCGGACTTTGCGGTAAGCAATATCACAGGGGTCTTGTCCCCCGACTCCCGCATTGTCCTGAGCACTTCTATTCCGTTTTTGCCGGGCATCATAATATCAAGCACCACGCCGTCATAATTTCCCGTGGCAAGATATTCAAGGGCGGTAACACCGTCATATACCGCATCCACCGAATAGTAGTTATATTCAAAAATTCTCACAAGTGCATCGGATAAAGCCCTTTCATCCTCAGCCAGCAGTAAGCGCATAAGATCACCTCTGTACTATCATACCAAGGCTACCTTAAACAAAGTTAATGTGTGCCGTAAAAAGCATCAAAAACCGTGTCTGCGGTAACGGTGTACGTGCGTGCGTCCTCAAACTCAATGGACACTCTGTTACAATAATGAGGAACGGGCTGTCTTTCAACAAGCTCGATTTTACATTTTACGGGCTTATCCATAACAAGAGGCTTCATTTCGTCAAGCCTTGCAATAGCGTTGTGTATTGCCTGCTTCAGTACTGCCTCCGACTTGTGAGGAGGAAGAAGCGCAGTGTTCATAAGCCCTCGGCTTTCCTTTACGCAGGCACATTCAGCCCAAGGCAACAGCTTTTGGGCTTCGAGACATACCTTGTCGTCGCCCGACACCATAATTACCGGAATGCCCATATCACCCAGCACACCAGCATCAATGGCAACCTCCCCTGCTTTTTCTCCGTTGAGCCAAACGTTCTGAATGCGAACAGAGGACATTGTGTGTTCAAGCAGTGCTTCGGCTGTTCCTGCCATGGCGTGATAGCCAAGCAATATAACGCCGTCGGCGTTCTCTATTCCCTTGTCGTAGTATCTTGTCTTTACAGGGCCTGTGATACACAGGTCCACGTCCTCTGAAAGCCTGTCCCAGATAACGTTAAGTCCCGAGCCGTGCCCGTCCTGAACCACTACCTCGTCAACACCCTCCTCTTTAAGAAAGCGTGCTACTGTGTTTATTTCTTTGGTGAGCAACGCTCTTCCTTCGTTATATTTGGGACGGTCAACTACCAGTTGCTCGGACGAATTTATGCCACTGATACCTTCAAGGTCTGCCATAACGTATATTTTCATAAAATCAACCTCTTTATTTACGTATTTTTTTAATAACTATAACCTCGCCGTTTTGCTTTAGTTTACTTTTTGAAGCGTTGCGATAGGCGAAATTTGCCCGCGGTCGCTGACCGCTTTTTGATTGTTGGAAAATTGTATTTACTACAGCCTCGCCGTTTTGATTTGTTTAAATACCGACACTATAATGATAGGCGAAATTTGCCTGCGGTCGCTGACCGCTTTTATTTTAACATATGCATTTTTATTTTTCAAGGTCAATTATTGCTTTTGTTATTGCAAAAAATGTATTTTGCTGATATAATAATATATTATAATGGGAGAGATGTTTATGGCAATTACGTTGATAGGACTTCCGTCCTCAGGAAAGAGCACCCTGGGAGTGCTCCTGGCAAAAGCACTTGGATATAAATTTATTGATTCCGATATATTGATTCAGGAGCACGAAGGACGTCTCCTTCACGAAATAATAGCAGAAATAGGCGTGGACGGTTTTATCGACCTTGAAAACAGAATTAACCTTAGCATCACCAACGGTAACACAGTAATTGCCACAGGCGGAAGTGCCGTATACGGCAAGGAGGCAATGGAGCATTTCAAGACTCTTGGAAAGGTAGTGTATTTAAAAATCTCCTTTGAAACACTTGAGCAACGGTTGGGAGACTATACACACCGCGGTGTTGCCATAAAAAACGGAACGTCACTCAGAGATATGTACGAGGAAAGAATTCCGCTTTACGAAAAATATGCCGACATCACTCTGGATAGCTGTACCCCCATGCACGAGACCGTGAAAAAACTGATTGAAGGACTGAAAAAATGACAGGCTTTATTTGTCCAATATGCCGTAACAAGCTTGAAAAAAGTCAAAATTCATATATATGCGAAAGCCGACACACCTTTGATATTTCCAAATCGGGATATATCAATCTTTTGCCGTCCTCCAAAATGAATTCCAAAGCTCCGGGCGACAGCAAGGAAATGGTTGCATCCAGACGTAATTTTCTGGACAGAGGATATTACGGCAAGCTGAGAGAAGCTCTTGCCGAAAAGGCACGTGAGCTTGCGCCCGCGCACCCTGTTTATTTTGATGCAGGCTGCGGTACGGGATACTACACCTCGGCTGTTATCGACGCTCTTGACAGTCCTGTGTGTCTTGGTGTCGATATATCAAAATTTGCAACAGACACGGCATCAAAGCGTGAAAAACGCGGACTCTTCGCAGTTGCAAGTGTATATGACCTTCCCATAGCAGATGAAACGGCTGATATAATAACAAACGTATTCTCCCCTATGGCTGACAGTGAATACCGACGTATACTCAAAAAAGGAGGGGCTCTGCTCTACGTAGTGCCAGGTCCCAAGCACCTTTATTCCCTTAAGGAGCTTTTGTACGACGAGCCCTACGAAAACCAGGTTTCATATCCCGAATACGAAGGCTTTGAAGAAATTCAGAGAACAGAATGCACCTTTGAAATGAAGCTTGTATCAAGTGCGGACGTTGAAAATCTGTTTTCCATGACTCCGTATTTCTGGAGAACTCCTGCAGGGGCTCTTGAAAAGCTACGTGCTCTTGACAGCCTCGACACTGTAGCTCAATTCTATATTTCGGTACTCAGGAGGCTTTGATGAAAAAGATTATTTACATCTGTATGCCCATATTACTGATCGTATTGTGCATGACGTGTATTTTGTTTCTCGAAAGCGATTCTTCACTGGTAGCAAAAAGTGAGAAGGCTGTAGAGAAATACGGCGGAATATACATTGACGAAAACGGAAGTATAATTTCGCTGTACCCATACCACGGGAAAAAAGCTTTTTCCTCAAATTTGGCAACCGTTACAAAACTGGCACAGGACAGTGACCTGCCTGTGTATCTGGCAATTCCGCCAAGGAAGATGGACGTGTTGAAAATTCCCGAAGACGTTGACACCAAGCCGACAGAGGCGCTGTTCCGACTGATTCAAAAGGATTTTGAAAAAAGCGGCGGAATATACGTTGACTTGCTTTCTGCAATGACAGGTGAAAACCTGTACTTTGCAACCGACCACCACTGGACCTCAAAGGGTGCGTATCTGGCGTACCGAGAAATAATTTCGGCACTGGGAAAAACTCCTGTGGACGAAAATGATTTTACAGTGAAAACGGTCTGTACCACCTATCGCGGAAGCGACTACAACAAGCTTGATAAAGATACAAACTACACACTTTACGATACAATCCGACTTTACTACCCAAAGGATTACGACAGCTACGTAACAACTATTGTGGGGCATCCTTATGACAGTCAAGAGAACACGGAGGTCATAGGCGGTATGTACCATATGGAATCTCTTGAGTCCTGGGACCCGTATACTGTATACTTCAAGGGGAACACCCCTTATATCACCATACGAAACGGTGAGGACAGACAGACGCTTATGATAGTACGTGACAGCTTTGCATCTGCGCTTGCTCCGTTTTTTGCAATTCACTACGACGTAGTTATGATAGACCCAAGGTTCTATCCCCAAAGGCTGTCAAACGTAGTTGAACGTGAAAACGTTTCGCTGATACTTGTGCTTGAAAATATGGGCTCATTCACTGAAAACACAATAAAATTCACATATTGAGGTAGTTTTATGAAAAAAGGAATGACAGAGGGCTTCGAGTTTGATACAAGAGGCTTTGAAATTGAAGAGTCGTCATTTGAATGTACTCACGTAAATATTATATTCCCAAAAAAGAAAAACGGAAAGCTTCTTCTCAAAACTATGTACTGGGGAGCGTTTCCACAGTGTGAGCTTGACCTTGTGGAAAGAGGCTGGACGCTCGCATTTATTCGCAGTACTACACGCTGGTGCAAGGACGAAGACCTGCATCAAAAAGCCCGCTTCATAAAGCATATGGCAAAAACCTACGGGCTTGAAGAAAAGTGCGTATGTGTGGGTATGAGCTGCGGAGGCTTGATTGCAGTTAAGTTTGCCGCTTTGTACCCCGAGCTTGTGCACTGTCTCTACCTTGATGCTCCCGTTATGAACTTCCTCTCCTGCCCTGCGGCGCTGACAGGCTCCAGTCCTGTTATGTGGGAGGAATTCAAAAAGGCAATGGGCATGGACCTATCCGACCTTATATCGTACAGAGAGCATCCCATCGACAAAATACCTACTCTTATCCGGCATCGCATACCTGTTATAACGGTTTACGGTGATGCTGACGACGTGGTATTCTGGCATGAAAACGGTGCGATTCTCGAAAAGGCATACAAAAACACTGATATTCCTTGTGAATTCATCTGTAAAAAGGGCTGTAACCACCATCCTCACGGTCTTGAAAACACCTCGCCCATCGTCCAATTTATAGAAAAACACTCATAATTTGACAAATGGCACGTTTGTCAAATTGCATCTTGACAAATACATTTAAAACTGTTAAAATAATGTGTAATACATTAAGGAGACAGATAGAATGAAATACATAGACGTACACGAAGCATCTGAAAAATGGCAGATAAGTGAAA
This sequence comes from Eubacteriales bacterium, assembly GCA_045531285.1. GTDB lineage: Bacteria > Bacillota > Clostridia > Oscillospirales > SIG627 > RGIG6353. The sequence goes on along the minus strand of JAZSDT010000071.1, from coordinate 12,479 downwards.
GACGTATAACTGCCCTTTGCAGAGACAAGAAGATACCGGGAGTGACCAAGGAGGGCAAGCTGTGGATGATACCGGAAAATGCGCCCAAGCCTCTTGACGGAAGGACCAAGGAGTTTGCCACACAAAAGGAAACGGAAACGGTATCCCATCACACAACCACCAAATATACCGAAGTGAATGCGAATCTGAGTGTTGTACGGGCGTTTGAGGAAACCTATCTCCGCGCACCTTTACACACTGCCTTCACACCTTACAGAGTATGTCCCCTGGGAGCTCATTCGGACCATCAGCTTGGAAAAATAACGGGCTTTGCCATAGACAAGGGAATACACATTGCCTACGGGCCGAAGAACAACGGTGTTATTGAAATTGCTTCTCTTCAATTTCCCAAGCGTGCGCAGTGGCACGTAAACAACGTTCCTCCCGAAAAGGAAGACGATTGGGCTGACCATCTGAGAGGTGCAACGATTGCGCTGGCGGCACGTTATCCGCTGAGAACGGGTCTTTGTGCCGTTGTTGACGGTGAGCTGCCAATAGGAGGACTTTCTTCATCGGCGGCTGTTATAATCACCTTCCTTTCGGCGCTTTGCACTATGAACGGAATCAAGCTTCGCTCACGTGAGCTTATAGAAATATCCAAGGAAGCCGAAAACAAATACGTTGGAGTTTCCTGCGGTAAGCTTGACCAGAGCTGTGAGGTATACTGTCAGAAGGACAAGCTTCTTTACATGGATATGAAGGACGATTCCTACGAGCTCATAGAAACGCCTGAAAATATGAAGCCCTACAATATTGTTGTTTTCTTCAGCGGTGTTGAGCGCTCACTTGCGTCAAGCAAGTTCAATATGAGAGTTGACGAATGCAGAAGCGCGGCATATGCACTTTGCGCCTACGCAGGTCTTGAATACGGAAAGTTCAATGAAACAAATCTCCGTGACGTACCCTATGAGGTTTATTTAAAATACCGTGACCGTTTGCCCGAAAACTGGGAAAAGAGAGCCCGTCACTGGTACGGCGAATATCAGAGAGTTGAAGCGGGTGCAGAGGCGTACAGGCGCGGTGACATTGAGGAATTCGGCAGACTTTCCTTTGAAAGCGGATACTCATCTATATACAATTGGGAAACAGGCTCACCCGAGCTTATTAAGCTTTGGGAGATACTTCGTGACACCGACGGAGTTTACGGCGGAAGATTTTCGGGTGCGGGATTTAAGGGTTGCGTTATCGGAATCACAGATCCCCAAAAGAATCCGTCCATACTTGAAAAGGTTGAACGCGAATACCTTGAAGCCTTCCCTCACCTTAAGGGAAAGTACAGTGCTCACGTTTGCCGTACTGCCGACGGAGTTCGTCTTAATTCCAAAAAGGCGGCTAGTAGCCGCTGACAATGCTCGCCTATCCCAATCTTGCACTTACCCAAGCACTGCAAAACGGCGAGGTTGTTTTGTCGGTATTTCTCTTTAGACCCAAAAAGGCGGCCAGTAGCCGCTGACAATGCTCGCCTATCGTAAAATGACACCATAAATGACACCATATAACAAAGCTTATTATCATAAAAGTGAGGACACAGGAATGATTTGTTTAATACTTGCCGCAGGCTATGCTACAAGACTTTACCCCCTTACAGAGAACTTTCCCAAGCCTCTTTTGAAGGTTGGAGAAAAGACCATTCTCGATCACCTTGTTGACGACATTGATACAATAGGTGAAGTGAGTGAATACGTTGTAATTTCAAATCACAAATTCGCGCCCCATTTCAACGAGTGGGCAAAGAGTAAAAACGCAAAAATAACGGTAGTTGACGATATGACCGAGACCAACGAGACAAGACTCGGTGCGGTTCGTGACATACAGTTTGCAATCGATACCTTAAGGCTGGATGACGATATGCTTGTAATCGCAGGCGACAACGTGCTTGATTTCAGTCTTACAAAATTTATACAGTACGCAAAGGGCAAGGGAACCTCTGCTGTAATGAGATATTTTGAAGCAGACGAAAAAAGGCTCACAAAATCAGGTGTGTTGAAAATCGGTGATGGGGATATTGTTACGGATATGACCGAAAAACCCGCCAATCCGGAATCCAACTGGTGTTGTCCTCCCTTCTATTTTTACTCTAAAGAGGATGCAAGAAAGGTACAAAAGGCTCTGGACGAGGGTGCGGGGGCAGATGCTCCCGGAAGCTTTATAGCGTGGCTGTGTCACGAGGCTCAAGTACACGCTATGGAAATGCCCGGAAAAAGATATGACATAGGCAACCTTGAAAGCTACGAAAAGGTGCAGAAGGAATATAAGGGGATAACACGATGAAACCGTTAAACGTTGAACTTAAAAATAAGAAGATACTTGTTACAGGTGCGGCAGGCTTTGTGGGAGCAAATCTTGTAATGGAGCTTCTCAGAAGCTTTTCTCCCGTACGTCTGGTAGGTATCGACAATATGAACGATTACTATGACGTTTCCATTAAGGAATACCGTCTGACACAAATCGAAAAGCTTGCAAACGAGCACCCCGATTCTCAATGGAGCTTCGTGAAGGGCTCTATTGCCGATAAGGCGTTGATAGATTCACTGTTTGAAAAGGAAGGCTTTGACGTAGTGGTAAATCTTGCCGCACAGGCAGGTGTCCGCTATTCGATAACCAATCCCGACGTATATATCGAGGCGAACATAATAGGCTTTTACAACATTCTGGAAGCCTGTCGCAACTATCCTGTAGAGCACCTTGTATATGCTTCCTCCTCATCGGTCTACGGCTCTAACAAAAAAGTGCCTTATTCCACAGATGATAAGGTAGACAATCCTGTCAGCCTTTATGCTGCCACCAAAAAATCCAACGAGCTTTTTGCTCACGCATATTCAAAGCTTTACAACATCCCCACAACAGGACTCCGTTTCTTTACGGTATACGGTCCTGCGGGACGTCCGGATATGGCGTACTTCAGCTTTACAAACAAGCTGATAAAGGGCGAGACCATTGATATTTTCAACTATGGAAACTGCAAGCGTGATTTTACGTACGTAGACGACATTGTAGAGGGAGTAAAACGCATTATGCAGTCGGCTCCCGAAAAGAAAAACGGTGAGGATGGGTTGCCTATTCCTCCCTATGCAGTATATAATATAGGCAACAACAGTCCCGAAAATCTTTTGGACTTCGTGGATATTCTTTCACGCGAGCTTGTACGTGCAGGAGTGCTTCCAAAGGATTTCGACTTTGAAGCGCACCGCCGTCTTGTGCCCATGCAAGCAGGAGACGTGCCCGTAACCTATGCCGACACGTCGGCACTGGAGGAGGACTTCGGCTTCAAGCCAGCCACCTCTCTTGAAACGGGTCTCAGACGGTTTGCACAGTGGTATGCGGAATTTTACCAAAACAAATAAAACGAATCGTCATTTTTGCATAATTAGGTTGCCATGGAGAAACACTCGTAGGGGCTGAACGTGCATGCTCAAATAAATAACCAAAAAGGAGAGTACATGCAAATGAAAATCGCAGTCGCCGGAACGGGCTATGTAGGTCTATCTATGGCAATTCTGCTTGCGCAGAATAACGAAGTTATTGCTGTTGACATCATCCCCGAAAAAGTGGAAATGATCAACAATAAGAAAACCCCTATTGTAGACAAAGAAATTGAAGAATATTTGGCAACAAAACAACTGAATCTGGTTGCAACAACCGATGGTGCAGCCGCATACAAGGATGCGGAATTAGTGATTATTTCGACTCCTACAAATTACGATCCTAACAAGAACTATTTTGACACTTCATCTGTCGAATCTGTTATTGAACAGGTTATCGAGGTTAATCCCGATGCTGTTATGATTGTAAAATCTACTGTCCCCGTCGGATTTACCGAAAAGGTGCGTACAGATTATTGCTGTGACAATATCCTGTTTAGCCCGGAATTTTTACGCGAGGGACGGGCATTGTACGACAATCTCTATCCCAGCCGCATTATTGTTGGTGTTCCCGTTCGCAATAAGCGTCTGGAAAAAGCAGCAGAAACATTCGTACATCTGCTTCAAGAAGGCGCGATCAAGGAGAATATCGAGGTTCGCTACATGAATCCCACTGAGGCGGAAGCTGTTAAGCTGTTTGCAAACACCTATCTTGCCCTACGTGTGTCGTTTTTCAATGAGCTTGACACCTATGCAGCAGTACGTGGACTTGATACCAAATCTATCATTGAGGGGGTAGGACTTGACCCCCGTATCGGCTCTCATTATAATAATCCTTCTTTTGGTTATGGCGGCTACTGCTTGCCCAAGGACACCAAACAGCTCCTTGCCAATTATAACGACGTTCCGCAGAACATTATCTCTGCCATCGTTGCCGCTAACGGTACTCGTAAGGATTTCATTGCCGATCAGATCATAGCCAAGCATCCAAAGATCGTCGGTGTGTATCGTCTAACCATGAAGGCAGGATCGGATAATTTCCGTCAATCCTCTATTCAGGGTGTTATGAAGCGCATCAAGGCAAAGGGCATCGAAGTAATTATCTATGAACCTACTATGAAGGAGAACAGTTTCTTCAACAGTCGTGTCATTCGAGATTTGGATGAATTTAAGAAAATGTCGGACATAATTCTGGCAAACAGATACAACGATGATATATCAGATGTATTAGACAAAGTGTATACCAGAGATTTGTATTTTAGAGATTAATGAGGTATTGCTTAAGCTATGAAAGAGTTGCTTTTTTTACTGTTGAGATATGCAGTGTGCAACAACGTAACAATAGATAATACAAAAGAAATAGAATACAGCCTGCCCGAAATTTACAAATTGGCAAAAAAGCATGACGTTGCACAGGTAGTCTCATTTGCGGCAGATAAGCTGGGTATCAAAAGCCCTGTTCTCGAAAGAGAAAAAGCACTTGCAATACTGAGGGTAGAAAAGCTGAAATTTGCTTCTACCCAGGTCTGTGACGTTCTCGAAAAAGCAAAAATCCCACACATGCTTCTCAAAGGTGCTCATCTTCGCGCTCTTTATCCTGAGGACTGGGTGAGAACCAGCTGTGACGTTGACGTATACGTAGACGTCGAAAATCTGGATAAAGCCGCTGATGCCCTTGAAAAGTCTGGCTTCGCACGCGGCAGACGTCATACGCACGACGTAATGCTTACCGCTCCAAACGGTTACACTATAGAACTTCATTTTGTATTGATAACAGAAGATTGTTTAAAAGGCGCCATTAAAATTTTGTCGGGAATTTGGGAAAATTCCATACCCGAGACGCAATACCGCTACAAAATGAATGACGAAACCTTTTACTTTTATCATATTGCACATATGGCACGGCACGTAAAATCCGGAGGATGCGGTATAAGACCGTATCTTGACCTTTGGTTGCTTTGTCACCAAACTGTGCAAAATCCCTCACGCCAAGAGCTTTGTAAGGCGGGAGGATTGGAAAAATTTGAAGAGACGTCACGGCAATTATCTGAAATATGGTTTTCCGGAACGAAGCATAATGCTCTGAGCCTTGCGCTTGAAGAATACGTTATATCAGGTGAGGTTTACGGAAAGAAGCAAAATGCCGCGGCAGGACACGGTGCAAAGCTGGGCTACGTTTTGTCCCGCATATTTATGCCCTACAGCCAGTTGAAGCTGAAATATCAAAATCTGGACGGCAAGCCTTATTTAATGCCTGTGTATACAATAAAGCGTTGGTGCAACCTTCTGGACAGAAAAACCGCAAAAAGCTCAGTCAAGGAATTGAAGGCAAGTGCATCAGTATCTAAAAATGAATTAAAAAGATTCGGTAATCTGTTAAAAAATCTCGGTTTATAGGAGAAAATATGCTTGACAAACTACTGAAAAAACCACTTTATTATAATATTTATCTGGCTATTCTCTTTGCTTTGTCGCTGGTTGTTGTAATAACCGAACAGCAGGTTGCAGGCGCTGTGATATTCGGCTGTATTGCCGCTGTGTCACTGATTTTCTTTTCCGACCTGACGGTATTTTTAACACCTGTTTTGCTTTTATCGGTTTTCGTTACGGTGTGCTATGACTCTTTTGATACTTTTATAAAGTTTGTACCCCTTGCGATACCGTTGGCTTTTTGCGTAATATTTAACCTTATAAAATACAGAGCAAAGCCCAAGCTCTACGGCTCCTTCAAGGGAACGGTTGCAGTGGCAATCGCCATTACCTTAGGAGGACTGGGAACACTGTCGGCAAAGAGCTACTTTGCTCCCACTTCTCTTTTTTACGTGTTTATGCTGGGCGGAGGAATGATACTTCTGTATTTGCTTTTCTCGTCGAGAATAACCGAAAACACAGGTTCTATGCTCATCAAAGTAATGTACGCTGCGGGAATGCTTGCATCGTTTATAATTTGCTTTTTCTATTACAAAAACTGGAGTGAATTTGTTACCAACTTCAGATTTTTAAATTTCTCTGCTTCAAACAACCTTTCCACCTTTATTATGATGGCAATGCCCTTTCCTATGCTTTATGCAAGAAGGCGTCACGTTGACGTACTTGCAACGCTGTTTATGTACCTGTGCGCAGTTATGTCCTCGTCAAGAGGCGGACTTGTAATGGGCACGGTGGAAATGCTTGTAATATTTATAGCCTACACCTTTTTCTTTGAAAAAAGCAAGGTAAAAAAAGTATTATACACCGGAGTTTTGGTAATCGGTGTTATAGTATTTTTTGAGTTACTGCCCGAGCTTGTAATAAAAATTTCATTTAAGTCGCTGAACCGAGACACCCAAAATATGACGCTCAAGGAATGCTTTGATATTTTGAAGCAGTATTTTATAAACCCCCAAGAGCCTCGCGCACGGGTGCTTAAGAGAAGCGTAGGAGACTTTCTGTCAAACCCCATATTCGGAGTAGGTCTGGGATACACAGGAAATTCCGACATTTACTCTCCGAAAACCGGAGCGATGAACTGGTATCACATCTGGACAGCTCAGGTGTTTGGCGGACTTGGAATTGTGGGAATTCTTGCCTACGGTTATCAGCTTATTCTCAGAACTGCAATATATTTCAAAAACGCCTCTCCCGTCAATATGACGTTTTTTGTATCCTACGTGGGCCTGTGGCTTATGTCACAGCTCAATCCGGGAGAATTCTGTCCGATTCCCTATGCCCTTCTTGCCACTATATTTTTTATAATCATCGAAAGGAAAGACAATGAAGATACAAAAGCTGATTCCCGTATACAAGGACTACATATGGGGCGGAAAAAGGCTTCACGAGATATACGGTAAAGGGAACGAGGGAGACACCGTTGCAGAAAGCTGGGAGGCGAGCTGTCACCCCGACGGCGAAACAATGCTGACGGACGGCAGAACTCTCAGAGAATATATTGCCCAAAACCCCGAGGTACTGGGAAGCAACAGACTGTCCGACGAATTTCCCGTTCTGATCAAATTCATTGATGCCAAGACTCCCTTGAGCTTACAGGTACACCCTGATGACGAGACGGCAAAGAAGCTGGAAAACGGCATTGGAAAGACTGAAATGTGGTATATTGCCCAAGCTCAAGAAGGAGCTAAAATATATTGCGGCGTTAAAGACGGAGTCACAAAGGATTCCATAAAAGCCGCTATAGAAAACAATACACTTGAAGAAAAGCTGAATGTCTTTTCGTCCTCAAAGGGCGACGTGTTCTTTGTTGAGGCAGGCACGGTCCACGCCATAGGAGCAGGAAACGTAATACTGGAAATTCAGCAAAATTCAAACATTACCTACCGACTTTACGATTGGGGCAGAGTGGACAAGGACGGAAAGCCCCGACAACTTCATATAGATAAGGGACTCCGGTCCACCAAGGCTTTCCCTTACAACAAAAAAAGCATTCCCACAGTTGACGAAATGAGAGTGCTTGGAACATCAAAGTATTTTAAGGTTTCCGAACTGATATTGTCAGGAAAGAGAAGCTTTGAAACAGATAAAAAAAGTTATAATGTGATCACACTTGTGTCGGGCAATGCCATTCTCGACGGCGAACAGCTTAAGTCGGGAGACAGTGTATTTATACCTGCAGGCTACGGCAAGTGGACACTGGAAGGAGATGCAACAGTTATCATGACACAGAATTCACCCCGTTTCTTCGTAGGTATTGACCTTGGAGGAACAAACATCGCAGCAGCCGTAGTTGATGAAAACGGCAAAATCTACGGAAGAGCAAAGAAAAAAACAAATGCTCCCAGACCCTATACCGAAATATGCGCAGATATGGCAGAGTGTGCCCTTGAGTCCATAAAAGCGTCCGGTATGGAATTGGAGCAGATCGAATCGGTGGGCGTAGGCTCTCCCGGTTCTATCAACAAGGAAGAAGGACTTGTTGAATTTGCAAACAACCTTGATTTCCACAACGCACCCATCGTTGCTTGTCTTGAGGAAAAGCTCAATAAGAAGGTTTATCTTGAAAACGACGCTAACGCAGCTGCGTGGGGCGAATACGTTGCAGGAACAGGCAAGGACGTAAAGAGCCTTGTAATGATCACACTCGGAACAGGTGTCGGCGGAGGAATCATTGAAAACGGCAGACTTGTTACAGGTGCATGGGGCAGAGGCGCAGAGCTGGGACACACTGTTATTATGGCAGGTGGAGAGCCCTGTAACTGCGGTAGAAGAGGATGCCTTGAGGCATATACCTCGGCTACTGCTCTCATCCGTCAGACAAAGCGGGCAATGGAAAAGAATCCCGATTCAGAGCTCTGGAAGGTTGTTAACGGCGATATCAATGCCGTTAACGGAAAAACTCCTTTCCTTGCCAACGATGACGTAGCAAAAGAAGTTATCAGCACCTATCTCTCATATCTTGCAGAGGGTGTGCTTGACGTTATCAACCTTCTTCAGCCCGAGATAATCGCTATCGGCGGCGGAATCAGCCACGAGGGTGAGGGTGTACTTATTCCTCTTCGCGAAAAGGTACAGTCTCAGTCCTACACAAGATTCTCGGAAAATCAGACAAAAATCGTTCTTGCTTCTCTCGGTAACGATGCAGGTATCATCGGTGCGGGACTTCTTGGAGTATAATATTACCGTTTCTTAATCAGCTTAAAAAAGCCGGTAACACCCACAATCGCCAGAAGCACACCGAAAATTACGGAAAGCAGCTTTGTGTCCATTGCAGAGGCAACGCGGCATCCGACGGCGGCGCCTATAATTCCAAATGGTACGGCAAGTGCCAAAGACACAAAGGATATGCGCTTCTTGATAAGATTGACAGTTGCGGCGGCAAGGGTTGCCGTAATAAAAAAAGCAAGATTCATTCCCTGGGCTTCGGCTTGGGGAATGTTTTTTATTAGAGTCAGATAAAGTATATAAAGTCCTCCTGAGCCAACTCCCAGTCCTGTGAGCACTGATATAATAAACGTCATTTAAACACCGTCCCGATCCCGCCTATAACGGTAATTACGAAAAATATTTTCTTAAGAAGATTCGGTGATATCTTTGACAGCAGCAGACTGCCGACAGCGCCGCCTGCCAAAGCCGGTAATAGTATTTTGCTGAAATATTGAGGTAAAAAAGATGCGTCTACCGTTCCGTTTTTTAAATAAAAAACAAAGCTCACAGCCGACAGTATCATTACCGTAAGGTTGGCTGTAGCAAAAGCCTTGTCGGTATCAAGTGCAAGAAAAGTAAAAAGGGCAAGCAAAGGAATTGCGCCGCCTGTTCCCAAGAGTCCGTTTATAAACCCTGCCACAAGTCCTGTGACAGAAGTCAGAAGGATGTATTTCATAAGATCACCAAATATAGCATACCCTTTGTAATGAGTAGTATACAAATATGGGGATGTAAATTTTTTACATCCCCATCAGGTTAGTTACATTTAATGTTTTCAAATGAAATTCCTTCACAGCAGGACAGGAGAACAGTGTGCTTTCTGCCGTCACCGTTGCCTATTGTGATATTTTTAAATTTTACGTTCTTGGCATAGTGACCCGGGATATCAAAGCCCGACACCTCTATTGCCTCACAGTCGACGTCCTCGTTTTCCTGCGTGTGCATACGTGCGGTAAGCTTTACGTTTTCAAAGGTGCAATCTTCAAAAACAGGTGCTGTAGGTGCGCCCTCACCGTCATCGTTGTAGCCTACCGAATGGAGAAGTATTCTGCAGGCTGTCGTATTGCTGACGTGTACGTTTCTTACGTAGCCGCCGCGCTTTTTGGTAGCCTTGATTTCCACTCCGTACACCGAAGTAGACATATCGCAATTCCATATGCGAACGTCGTTTATTCCGCCCGACATTTCACTGCCGATCGTCACACCGTGACCGTAATTGCTCTTACAATCAAATATTCTGATTCGCTCGGAGGGACGGTTGATAAGGTTTCCTTCGGGATTTTTACCTGATTTAATGGCAACGGCATCGTCTCCCGTGTAAAACTCACATCCGAAAATAGAACAGTCCGTAGAAGAATCGGGGTCCCAACCGTCACCGTTCCACACTCCGCTGGAACGGAAGGTTACACCGCAGGTCTCAACGTTTTTGGAATAGATCATATGCACATTCCAGCAAGGACCGTTGGCTACTGTTATTCCGTTGATAAGGATATTTTCAGATGAGCTGATATTGATAAGTCTTGGTCTTGCTCTTCCGGGTACTGTTTGTGGAAGCTCGTATTCTTTTATTCCGTCCCCCAAAGCCTCAAGCTCTGCCTTCATCAATACTGTTTCAAGCTTTACTACGTTATCGGCAAGTTCTCTGCCGCCTCCGTACACAGTACCCTCGCCGCAGATTCTCACGTTACGGCAGGTGATACTGTCCCTGTCAAGCTGTCCTATATTTATCAATGCCGCATAGCACATCATTTCCTTGCCTTCAAAACGGCTCTTTATTTTGGGAGAATAATCGGCAACGTCGGTTGTGCCGTGAAGAATTGCTCCTTTTTCAAGGTATAATTCCATATCCGAGTGCAAAAAGAGCGAACCCGTCAAATAATCGCCCTCAGGAACGTAAACTACTCCTTTTTCACAGCTGTCAATTGCTCTTTGCAAGGCTTTGGTATTTAAGGTTTTTCCGTCCCCCACTGCACCGAAGTCCAGCACGTTTACCTTTTGTCTTTTGGCAAGTGTTTTTACAATAACGGCTTCCTTCATATCCTTATACGACCAAAGGACAGAATATCGGGTATCCTGAGCTAGTCCGTTGACACGAAGGTGGCATTTTTGCGTTTTATACTCCCTGCCGTCAAAAGTGATGGTGTACTCCTGTCCCGCCTCAAAGCCCTGAGGCAAGTCCCAATATATAATTACAGCGTTTTCTTCCGATATATATCTCATAGCTTTTCTCCTGTGTTTTTTAAAACTATACCACAAACAAGCAAAAAAAGTCAAGTATATAGCCAAAAAAAGCGGCTAGCAGCCGCTGGCAAAGCTCGCCTATCGTAACCTTTGAATATATCCCAACAATGCAAAACGGCGAGGTTGATTTAATGCAATTTCCTAGCATACAAAAAAGCGGAGAGCCTCCGCCGGCAATGCTCGCCTATCGTAACCTTTGAATATATCCCGACAATGCAAAACGGCGAAGGCGTAATAATCGACAAATTTCCTATAAGGTAAAAAACGCCAAACCCCTTGACGAAACCGTTTTTATTTGTTAGAATGTAGAGTGAAAAAATATTTTATATAAAAAGGAATAGATAAAATGATTAACAGCGAAAAGACAATGGAAAAAATCGTTTCCCTTTGTAAAAACCGTGGTTTTATATACTCGGGTTCCGAGATTTACGGCGGTCTTGCAAATACATGGGACTACGGTCCTCTCGGCGTTGAGTTCAAGAACAACGTAAAGAGAGCTTGGTGGAAGAAATTCGTTCAGGAGTCACCCTACAACGTAGGACTTGACAGTGCGATTCTTATGAATCCTCAGACATGGGTTGCTTCCGGTCACGTTGGAGGTTTCTCAGATCCTCTTATGGACTGTAAGGAATGTAAGGCACGTCACCGTGCAGACAAGCTCATCGAGGACCATTCAGGCACACCTGCTGACGGTTGGTCAAACGAAGAGATGATGAACTACATCAAGGAAAACAACATTGTTTGTCCCGAATGCGGTGCTCAGAACTTTACAGATATCCGTAAGTTTAACCTTATGTTCAAGACCTTCCAGGGTGTTACAGAGGATGCTAAGGCAGAGCTTTATCTCCGTCCCGAAACTGCACAGGGAATTTTCGTAAATTTTGCAAATATACAGAGAACCTCTCGTAAGAAGGTGCCCTTCGGCGTTGCTCAGATCGGTAAATCCTTCCGTAACGAGATCACTCCCGGTAACTTCACCTTCCGTACACGTGAGTTTGAGCAGATGGAGCTTGAATTCTTCTGTAAGCCCGGTACAGACCTTGAATGGTTTAAGTACTGGAAGGATTACTGTGAAAACTTCCTTTACGGTCTCGGCATAGCAAAGGAAAATCTGAGACTTCGTGACCACTCCCCTGAGGAACTCTGTTTCTACTCCAAAGCAACAACTGACTTTGAATACCTCTTCCCCTTTGGTTGGGG
>JAZSDT010000011.1:0-15524 GCA_045531285.1 Eubacteriales bacterium | reverse complement strand
TTAGCCGCTTGACCAACAGGCCGAGTCACTACCTTTGCGGTACGCTATATAATATCATAAAAAAAGCGAATTGTCAAGAGGGAAATTGCAAAGATTCGAGAATTTTTACAATAATCGAATTCGATACGAAAAATCCCTTTTCGGTAAGTGACAGTATTTTGCCGTCGAAGTGACAAAAGCCTTGGTCAACAAGTACGGCTACGTCATTTTCAAAGCTGTGGGACGTATTTATTCCGTGCATTTCTTTAAGAGTCTGTAAGTCAAGACCGTCCTTAAGGCGCAGTGATAAAAACACGTATTCCTCGGCTCTGTCAAGAGGTGTATTGGTATAGCAATCCTCTTTTTCAGCCCCGTTACAGAAGGCTCTTACGTCGGCGGGAGTGGAATATCTTACTCCGTCAAGATATGAATGCGCTCCCGGTCCGATTCCGATATATTCCTCGGCTCTCCAATATTTCATATTGTGGCGGGAACGCTTTTTATTTAGGGCAAAATTAGATATTTCGTAGTGCTCAAAGCCTGCGCGCACAAGCTTGTCACAGGCAAGAAAATACATCTCGGCCTCCTGCTCCTCCGATGGAAGAAACAGGTTTTCACCGCGTTTTTGCTTTACTCCGAAAACCGTCTTTTCTTCAATTGACAAGGCATATACCGATATATGCTGAACTCCAAGCTCTATGGCTGTGTCCAGGGTATTTTCAAAGCTTTTGACAGTCTGATGAGGAATTGCAAACATAAGGTCCAAAGAAACGTTGTCAAAGCCTGATCTTTGTGCCGCCTTTACTGTGTCAACGGCATCCTTTGCGCAATGACCTCTGCCCAAGGCACTAAGCTCAACGTCACAAAAGCTCTGTACGCCCAGGCTGAGTCTGTTGACGCCTGCCGCCTTGAAGCTGTCAAGCTTATCGTTTTCGCCAAGGGACATAGGGTTAGCTTCAAGTGTTATTTCAACGTCGTCACTTACCTTCAGCGTTTTATAAACGCTGTCAAGCACCCCTTTAAGCTCAATACCGTTCATCAGCGACGGTGTTCCGCCGCCGAAATAAACGGTATCGATTGACATAGGCTTCAATTTTTCTATTTCAAGGGAAAGCGCCTTTGTATACAGCTGTCTTGACGATTCGTTTACTATGGAATAAAAGTCGCAATAGCTGCATTTTCTCTCGCAAAAAGGGAAGTGGATATAAAGTCCTTTATTCATCATCGAATTTAAGCACAGCCATAAATGCCTCGTGAGGTACTTCCACAGTACCCAGCGAACGCATCTTCTTTTTACCTTCTTTTTGCTTTTCAAGAAGCTTTTTCTTACGTGTGATATCACCGCCGTAGCACTTGGCAAGTACGTCTTTTCTCATTGCCTTTACGGTCTCACGCGCTATGACCTTGCCTCCGATAGCCGCCTGAACGGGTATTTCAAAGAGCTGACGGGGGATGTTCTCTTTAAGCTTTTCAACGATCTTTCTTGCTCTGCCGTATGCCTTTTCCGTGTGCACGATAAATGAGAGCGCATCCACCATACTGCCGTTAAGAAGTATGTCAAGCTTTACGAGGCTGGATTTTTCATAGCCTGCAAGCTCGTAGTCCAGCGAAGCATAGCCCTTGGTTCTGGATTTGAGTGCGTCGAAAAAGTCATAAATGATTTCGTTCAGCGGCAGTGCGTAGTGAAGCTCGGCACGGTCGGAGGTGATGTACTTCATATCCTTGAAGGTGCCTCGTCTTTCCTGACAAAGCTCCATTATCGTTCCAACGTAGTCAACGGGAGTGAGTATGGTAGCCTTTACTATAGGCTCACAGGTTTCCTCGGCTTCATCTCCCGTAGGGAAGTTCTGAGGATTGTCAATGTATTTGACCTCACCGTTTTTCATGGTTATCTTGTAAATAACGCCGGGTGCCGTGGTAATAAGGTCCAGATTGAATTCACGCTCCAATCTGTCCTGAATTACCTCCATATGAAGAAGTCCCAGGAATCCGCATCTGAAGCCAAAGCCCAGTGCGATAGAGCTTTCCGCCTCGAACATAAGAGAGGCATCGTTAAGCTGAAGCTTTTCCAAAGCGTCTCTCAAGTCGCCGTATCTGGCACCGTCGGCGGGGTAGATACCGCTGTAGACCATGGGCAGAGCCTTCTTATAGCCGGGGAAGGCTTCGTCGGTGGGCTTTTCGGCAAGTGTGACAGTATCACCTACGTCGGTTTCCGAAAGTGATTTGATGCTTGCTGTAATATAGGCAACCTCGCCTGCCATAACTGTGTCACGGCTCTCCATTCCAAAGGGGCGAAGGTGTCCTACCTCCACTACTTCAAATTCAGCGCCTGTGTTCATCATTCTTATCTTGTCGCCTACAGACAGCTTGCCGTCAAAGATGCGCACGTATACGATAACGCCTCGGTAGGAGTCATAAACGGCATCAAAGATAAGCGCCTTAAGGGGCTTTGTTATATCTGCCTTGGGGGCAGGTACGTCCTTTACCACAGCCTTTAAAACGTCTTCAATGTTAAGACCTGTTTTGGCGGATATACAGGGAGCGTCCTCTGCAGGAATACCGATAACGTCCTCTATTTCACGCTTTACCTTGTCGGGCTCGGCTGAGGGAAGGTCTATTTTATTGATAACGGGAATTATTTCAAGGTCGTTGTCAAGGGCAAGATAGGTATTGGCAAGGGTCTGAGCCTCAATGCCCTGAGAAGCGTCAACCACAAGCAGAGCACCTTCGCAGGCAGAAAGTGAACGTGACACCTCGTAGTTAAAGTCAACGTGGCCGGGAGTATCGATAAGGTTGAGAGAGTATACCTCTCCGTCATCCGCCTTATACTCCAGCTTTACAGCACGTGCCTTTATGGTGATGCCTCGCTCACGCTCCAGCTCCATATTATCCAGAAGCTGTTCCTCCATTTCACGCTGGCTGACCGTACCTGTAGCTTCAAGCAGACGGTCGGCAAGTGTGCTCTTTCCGTGGTCGATGTGTGCAATTATTGAAAAATTTCTGATGTTTTCGGGTTTGTACATCTTTTCCTCTATATAAATAAAATTATTTTAAAAATCAAGGGCTGTTACAGAAAGTGCAACAGCCCGTCTGTCAGAAACAGAGTTTCTGATACGTTGATTACTCAGCCTTGGGAGCTTCTACAGGGCAAACGCCTGCACAAGTACCGCAATCAATGCACTGATCAGCATCGATAACAGCCTTTCCGTCACCTTCGCTGATACACTCAACGGGGCACTCGCCGATGCAAGCACCGCAGTCGATGCAATCGTCTGTGATTTTGTAAGCCATTGTTATTACCTCCATTTCTCTGTTTTCACTATTGTAGCACATTAGTTTAATAATATAAATAGATTTTTAAAAAAATTTTGGATTTTTTTAAAAATTTATTCCTCAACTACGTCCTCGGCCTCTTCTTCCTCACGGTTCGAGGACTTTTTGGAGCCTATTACCTTCACCTGCTCACGTACGAACTGTACGGGTGATGCGTCCTTATTGGCGTCAAGAGAAACCTTTACGATGCCTGCAAGAGGATTTGCATCAACCACAGTTCCTTTACCCGAGGGTGTGGTAACTATAGCGCCTACGCGGGGAGTTTTCTTTATTTCCTCCTCGTATACGTCGTTTTCGTATCTGAGACAGCACATAAGACGTCCGCAGGTACCCGATATTTTGGCGGAGTTAAGGCTAAGTCCTTGCTCCTTTGCCATTTTTATCGATACCTGGTCAAAGTCCGAGAGAAAGGCGTGACAGCAAAATTCACGTCCGCATATACCAAGACCGCCAAGCTGCTTGGCTTCGTCTCTGACACCTATCTGGCGAAGCTCTATTCTGGTTTTGAATACAGCCGCCATATCCTTGACAAATTCACGGAAGTCAACTCTGCCTTCCGATGTAAAATAGAACAGAAGCTTTGAATTGTCAAAGGTCATTTCAGCATCCACGAGGTCCATTTCAAGCTTGTGAAGAGCACATTTTTCCTTGAATATCGCCTTTGCACGCTCTGCGACCTCTTCGTTTTCGGCAACACGTCTGCTGTCGTCCTCGGTTGCCTTTCTTATAACCTTTTTCAGAGGGAGAACGACCTTGTCGGCAGAAACGATTTTGTTTGCTACCAGAACGTGTCCGTATTCTACTCCTCGGGAGGTTTCTACAATTGCTTTTTCTCCGACAGAAAATATAAGATTGTCAGGATTGAAGTAATATATCTTTCCTACTTCCTTGAAGCGAATTCCAACTATTTCGTAGCTTTCCTTTACTTCTGTTTCCTCTGTTATTTCTGTATTGGGGGTGTTGTTTTCCATGTGTTTATTATCCTTATTTTAAATTTCAAGAAAAATCGTCCGACAGCTTCATATTTATATCAGACAGTGCAAGTGCCACGTTTATTTTTGCCGCGTCTCTTGTTATTCTGCACACTGTGTCATATGCCGCCAACAGCTTTTTCGGGTCCAGCCTGTCGGCAAGTATTCTAAGCAGCTCACGGTCGGCAAAAAACATTGCCCTTCCGCTGTAGCCTGCCGAAAAGGTTATTATGTCCCTGAGTGCAAGGGAGAAGCAGTTCATTACGGCAAACAAACTGTTCTTGTCACTGCCCACACCGGGCACCAGAACGGACGTGAGCTTGGCATAGGTTGCCCTTTGCTTAAGCAATGAAAAGTAGCTCTTCACAAGTGCCACTGCCTGTCTGTTTTCTTCGCTGTCCATAAAGGTAAGCGCCTGACCCAACGCCCCGTTGGCAATAAGCACTGCCTCGTTGATAAGCTCAGTGCCGTCGGGATAGCGTTTTATAAGCTCTGACTTTATGAAGTCGTCCGAGAATTTCTCCGTTTTAAGAGTGACTGCTCTTGATTTGAGTGTGGACAGCAAGAGATTTCTGTTTGTTACAAGCAAAAAGAAGATAACGTTTTTGGGAGGCTCTTCAAAAATCTGCAGCAACGCATTTTGTGCCGCCGTACCCATTTGCTGAGCGTCCTCGATTATAAATATCTTCTTGTCACTCTCGCCGGGCTTTATGTAAGCCTCTGCTATCAGCTCTCTTATTGCTTCTATCTTGATGGAGGAAGAGCCTTCCTCACATTTCAGCTCCTTCACGTCCTGGTGAATACCCTCTGTGATACGCTTGCAGGACGGACAGGAAAAGCAGGCTGTCTGTGAGGTGCAGGTAAGCGTTGCGGCTATCGCTCTGGCAAGAGTGAGTCTGCCGCTGCCCGATGCACCTTCTATTATATAGGCGTGAGAATGCCGTCCTGTCTTTGAGACCGACTCAAATGCCGACAGGACTGCACGGTTGCCCAGAATAAAGCTCATTTATATTCTCTCAAATCTTTCTATGTTGGCAACAAATACGGTTGCGCCTCCGATAGTTACCTGAATGGGTGTTACACTGCCGCCAAGACTTGCTGCGGTAACTACGTCGGCAGGAGCCGAATAGGTTCTCTTCTTACTGTAGTTTCTGATAATTTCAATTACCTTTTCTACTTCATCGTCCTCAACGGCTGTAATGAAGGTGTGATTTCCTTTTTTAAGGAATCCGCCTGTGGATGCCATCTTTGTTACGTGGATACCTGCCTTGATGAGCTGAGCAGATACGATAGCACCGTCGTCGTTGTTTACAATAGCAAATATGAGTTTCATAACTACCTCCTGTATGTAGATGCAAGGCGCTTTGGCACCGTGCATATTCTTTTACTTTATAGGAAATTGCGTTTGATACGTCCTTGACGTTTTGCTTTATAGGGATAGGCGAGCTTTGCCAGCGGAGGCTCTCCGCTTTTTGCTTTTAAAAAAATATCAAATTGACCTCGCCGTTTTGCTTTGTTTGGGTAGTGTCAGCATAGGGATAGGCGAGCTTTGCCGGCGGCTGCTAGCCGCTAGACGTCCATAATGATGGGGAGTATCATAGGCTTGCGTTTGGTCTGTGAATAAAGGAGCTTTGTCAGGTCATCCCTGAGAGCAGACTTTATTGAGTTATAGTCCGTTGCACCGGAATCCAGACAGCGTTCCACAGAGTTCAGCGCCGCGGCACGTACCCCGTCCATAAGGGTTTCGGATTCCTTGACGTATACAAAGCCTCTTGATACAATGTCGGGTCCGGACAGAATATATCCGCCCTCCGTGTCTATGGCGACTACCACAACAATGAGTCCGTCCTGCGCCAGATGCTTTCTGTCACGGAGCACCACGCTTCCAACGTCGCCCACCCCGTAGCCGTCAACAAGAACCTTGCCCGAGGGAACTGTCTGTCCTATCTTGATTGAACGTGAGTCTATTTCGATGGTCTTACCGATTTCGGGTATGAGAATGTTTTCTTCGGGTATTCCCACAAGTTTTGCAAGAGCCTTGTTGCTTGTGAGATGCTTGAATTCACCGTGCATGGGAACGAAGAATTTAGGCTTAACAAGTGCCGTAAGGAGCTTGATCTCCTCCTGACAGGCGTGTCCCGAAACGTGTACGTCGGCAACCTGATTGTACACCACCTCAACACCCTTGCGAAGAAGCTCGTTGATTATGGCGCTTACCAGCTTTTCATTGCCCGGAATGGGAGTTGCCGATATTACCACGAGGTCATCCTTGCCAAGATTCACCTTTACTCTTTCGTGCTCTGAGAAGGTCATGCGGTAGAGCGCACTCATAGGCTCACCCTGGCTGCCCGTGGTAATGAGGGTAAGCTGGTCGGGACGGTAACGCTTCATTTCCTCAAGACCTATGAGCATACCGTCGGGTATCTTCATATAGCCCAGGTCAACTGCGGCATGGATAACGTTTATCATACTTCTGCCTGTGACTGCTATTTTTCTTCCGAATTTTTCACTGGCATTGATTATCTGCTGTACACGGTGTACGTTTGAAGAAAAGGTTGCAATGGTCACTCTCTTGCGAGTGTTTGCAAAAATTGTGTCAAGACTGTCTCCCACGATGCGCTCCGATGGAGTAAAGCCCTGTCTTTCGGAGTTTGTCGATTCGCAGAAGAAGGCGAGAACCCCCTTCTTTCCGATTTCTCCAAAGCGTGTAAGGTCGGTCATTTCACCGTCGATTGGTGTAATGTCTATTTTGAAGTCTCCGCTGAAAACGACAATTCCTGCGGGAGTGGTGATTGAATAAGCTACACTGTCGGCAATGGAGTGGTTTACACGGATAGCCTCAATTGAGAAGGCTCCCGTTTTTATAACCGAGCCTGCCTTTATGCGATGAAGCTGAGCTACCTTTTCAAGATGATGCTCCTCCAACTTCTGAGCCAGGATCCCCAGTGTGAGCTGGGTTCCGTAAATGGGTACGTTTATGCTTCTGAGTACGTAGGGGATAGCGCCGATGTGGTCCTCGTGACCGTGAGTGAGAAATATGGCGCGTATCTTTTCCACGTTCTTTTCAAGGTAGGTCACGTCGGGAATTACAAGGTCGATTCCCAGCATATCGTCGTCGGGAAAGCCCAGACCGCAATCGACGATTATCATATCGTCGCCGTATTCCACGGCGGTCAGGTTTTTACCTACCTCACCGATACCGCCAAGAGGCGTTATCTTTATTTTCTGTTTTTTGGTCTTTGCCATTTTTTTCCTTTCCGAAGGGTCAAGAGTCCTCGTCTATGGACATCTGAGTGCCACTTACGGTATATGGAACATTCAGATGGTCGTAGGCGGCTTTTGTCACGCATCTTCCTCTGGGAGTGCGTGCAAGGAAGCCTATTTGCATAAGATAGGGCTCATAAACATCTTCAATAGTAACGGATTCTTCACCGATGACAGCTGCCAAGGTCTCAAGACCTACGGGTCCACCGTTGAAGTTTTTGATGATAGACAAAAGCATTCTTCTGTCTGTGTTGTCAAGCCCCAGAGAATCAATTTCAAGCATATTGAGGGATGCGTCGGCAGTCTTTTGGTCTATTACTCCCTCTCCTTTTACCTGTGCCCAGTCACGCACACGCTTAAGGAGTCGGTTTGCAATACGGGGAGTACCTCTGCTTCTTCTTGCTATTTCAAGCGCACCCTCGTGGGTCGTTTCGATACCGAGAATTCCTGCGCTTCGCTCAACTATGCGGCAAAGCTCCTCGTCGGTATACAGCTCCAGTCGGTGTATTACGCCGAAACGGTCTCTGAGCGGCGCCGAGAGCTGTCCTGCTCTTGTTGTAGCGCCTATTAGTGTAAAGTGTTCAAGCGGTATTCTGATGCTTCTTGCGGCAGGTCCTGTGCCGATGATAATATCCAGTGCGTAGTCCTCCATAGCAGGATAGAGGATCTCTTCAATGTTTCGGCTCAGGCGGTGTATTTCGTCGATAAAGAGTACGTCGCCACGTCCGAGATTGGAAAGAAGTGCGGCAAGGTCGCCCTGCTTTTCTATGGCGGGACCCGAAGTGATCCTCAGGTTTACGCCCATCTCGTTGGCTATTATCGCCGAAAGTGTGGTCTTACCAAGACCGGGAGGGCCATAGAGCAATATGTGGTCAAGAGCCTCTTCTCTGAGCTTTGCGGCTTCTATTGATATTTTCAGGCTTTCCTTTGCCTTTTCCTGCCCTATGTATTCCTCAAGAGTTTCGGGGCGCAGAGAATTTTCACCCAGAGAGCTGTCCTCTTCTGTTTCGGCAGTGGATATGAGTCTGTAATCCTCGAAGCCGTTGTCCTCGGCGTCAAAATTGTAATCTCTTTTCATTTTCTACCCTCTATTGCTTGGTAAGTCTTTTCAGTGACAGTCGGATAAGCTCTTCTACCGACATATTTTCACTTCCCTCAAAGCTCATAGCACGCATAGCCTCGCTTCTCGAATAGCCCAACGCCTCCAGCGACAGAAGGGCATCCTGTACGGCAGAGGTCTTTTGAGGTATGGCTGAGGGCTTCGATGAAGGTGCGGCAACAAAGTCGTCCCGCGAAAGCTTGTCCTTTAGCTCAAGAATGATTTTCTGAGCAGTTCTTGTGCCTATTCCCTGTGCCGCCGATATGGCTTTTGCATCCTCGGACATTACAGCCAGTGTAAAGTCGTTGGGGGAAAGGGCGGACAGTATCGCCATTGCCGCCTTGGGACCTACACCCGATATGGCAATGAGCATTTCGAATATCCTTTTTTCTTCGATGCTGTGGAAGCCGTAAAGCTCGTGAGCATCTTCCTTGACGTGAAAGTAGCTAAACAGACGGACTTCTCCCTCCGAGCCTTGAAGCCTTCCCGCAGTTTTATCGCTGACGGTCAGCTCATAGCCTATTCCGTTGTTGTCGATGACAGCAACACCGCGTCCCACAAGAACGAGTTTGCCCGAAATATAGTAATACATATCAGTTTCCGCCTGTTTTCTTGGAATATTTTATGGAGGTCAGGTTTTTCATTTTACTGCTTCTGGAATGTCCGTGGCAGATTGCAAGTGCCAAAGCGTCGGCGGCATCGTCGGGTTTTGGCATTTTGTCCAATCTTAAAAACACTCTTGTCATTTCCATTACCTGTTTTTTCTCAGCCCTTCCGTAGCCTACCATCGCTTGCTTTACCTGCAGAGGCGTATATTCAAAAAGAGGAATCCTGTTTTCCTCTGCGGCAAGGAGTATTACTCCGCGTGCCTGTGCTACGTTTATTACAGTTTTCTGGTTGCTGTTGAAGAACAGCTCTTCAATGGAAATTTCATCGGGGGTGTAGCGCTTTATTATGTCCGACAGCGCCATATGTACAAGAAACAACCGTCTCTCCACTCGCATTCCCGCAGGAGTGTTGACGGTACCGCAGTCAATATAGCGAAAATTGCCTTTTTCAAGACTGACTACTCCCCAGCCCACAGTGGCAATACCGGGGTCTATACCTAATATTATCATTTTTTCAAAACCGTATTCCAAAAAATATCCGAAATTTATATAACATTTCATTATATAGTACCACATTTCCATCAAAAAGTCAACAATATTATTCCTTTAGTTATGTTGTCTCACGGTGGTTCTTTTGGGTGTAAACGGTTAAAGCCGGAGGATGACCTCCGGCTTTAGTGTCAGCAGTTGCAATTGTTATATCTTCCGTATCTGGTTACTATCCAGATTCCGCATTCGCCCTGTTTTACGGGTTGGCAAAGCTCAAATATCATTCTGCCTGCACAGCCAACGCCAAGCACCACGTACGTTTTGTCACAGCATCGGCACTTTCCCGCAAGATACGAGGGATATCCTCTGAAGCATTCGTCTATAAAGCAGTTTTGCATAAAGCGAGCCGCAACGGCTGTGGGGTCCAGTCTCCATGTTTCGTAGCCGTTGTCTGCAAGGTCCTGCAGCTCCTGAAGTCTGCAGGGGCAAAAGTCCTCGGGTGAGTTCTTGAAGCGGACACCGTTCAGGTCAACGTTACCCTCGTTGCAGCGAATCGTAATTGGGGAGCCTCCGTTCTCACAGCCCATAGGAGTGTTGTCGGGACAGTTGGGGGAATTGCAAGGGTTGTTTGGGGTGCGTACCGTATTACATGAATTGTAGGAATTACAAGAGCATGCTGAATTGTTCTCCGAGCGTTCGGAAATAAGTATGAGACCCAGCGCCAACAATATTGGCAAAAAGGTCGAAATATCCATAGCGTAGCTCCTTTCAAAGCTTATTAAACGCTTTTGCGTTCCTTTACATATTATTCACCAAAGGGCTTATCTGCCATAGTAAAAGGCTTTTTTGTTAATTGAAATTTAATAGTTTTCTAAAATTATCCTCGGTTGTTTGGTAAAAGTGTGCAAAAATGAAAAAAAGTATTGTGCAATTAAGAAAAACTTTAAAATTATCATTGCAAAAAAAAGGGGTTTGTGATACAATACATTGTGAATTATTGCGTGAGAAAAGAGCGGATACGGTTATCGGCTCTGATGTAACACTATCTTTTCAGGAGGAAAATTATGAAGAAATTAGTATCACTCATGCTCGTATGTCTGATGCTGGCGGCAACTCTTTCGGGATGTGCTGTCGACCCCGAGGACAAGGGTGCTATCATTCCCGTTTCCATTTCAAAGGAAATGAAAGCATATGACCCCGTTCCCATGATCTACGATGCAGAACTTGTTATGAACACAGGTCTCCTTTACGAAGGTCTTACCGTTATCAATGAGAACGGCAAGGTTGAAAAGGGACTTGCTAAGGATTGGTATACCAAGATAGACGAAGAAAGAGGCGAGTACTGGCTTTACTTCGAGATTGAGGACTCAACCTCTTGGGACGATGAAAAGTACGTACAGGCTGATGACTTTGTATATGCATGGAGAAGAATTCTTTCTCCCTCCACCTCAAGCCCTGCGGCATGCCTTCTCTACGGCATCAAGAACGCAAAGGCTTACAAGGCGGGTGACGTTACAGCCGATGACCTTGGCGTATATGCTGAAAGCGACTCACTTCTTAAGGTAGAGTTTGAAGGTCCCTTCGATCTCGACGTTTTCCTTGAGGCTGTTGCAAGCCCTGCGCTTGTTGCTCAGCGTGAGGACAACGTATACGGCAGAGAGGATTCTTGGGCATCATCGCTTGACCACTTTGCCTCCAACGGTCCCTTCACACTTAAGAATCTTGAAATGGGCAAGACCGTTACCTTCCAGAGAAACCCTGTTTACGGACGTGAAAAGGAAAGCGATACGGCAGTATTCAAGGTAGTTAAGCCTTGGAAGCTTCAGCAGGACTTCTCATTCAGTGCAGAAGAGCAGATGCAGAGATTCAAGGATGGCGAAACATACTACATCAGCTACTTTGACAAGGAAACCTACGAAGCAAACGAAAAGAAGATGAAGACTTCAGACCTTCTTTCTGTATATTCATATTTCTTCAATACAACAAAGGCTCCCTTTGACAATGCTCTTGTAAGACAGGCACTCAGCATTGCTCTTGACAGAGAAGAGATTGCCGAGATTGCAAGTATGGGTGCTAAGCCCGCTACAGGTCTTGTTACAAAAGGCGTAAGAGATACCAAGCCCTCCAAGAGCTTCAGAAAGGTAGGCGGCGAGCTTATCGATACAGAATCAGAGCTTGACGAGGCAAAGGAACTTATTGCAAAGTCGGGCATCAAGGCTTCCGATTATACAATTGAGATCTATACTCTCCGTGATGAAGCTGACGTAGCTATCGCAGAGTACACCAAGGAAGTATGGGAAGGTCTCGGCTTCAAGGTTAAGCTCAGCTCCGGCGGTGGAAGAAACTACACTAACAAGCTTTATACAGGTAGCTTTGACGTAATCGGTATAGACTATCAGGGTCTTACAACAGACGCGTTCTCATTCCTTGCACCCTTTGCAAAGGAATACAGCGGTGAGGCTATCGACATCACAAGTGATGAAAGAGTGGCAACTCACGTAACAGGCTTTGACAACGAAGAGTACAACGCACTTATCGATAAGGCGTTCAACACTCTTAACAACAAGGAAAGAGTTGCTCTTCTCCACGATGCAGAAGAAATGCTCCTTGAGCTTGCTCCCGTAGCACCTCTTCACTTCAACACAGCTTCATATCTTAAGTCAAAGAAGCTCTCCGGTCTTGAGATATCCGGATTTGGATACACAACCTTCACAGATGCTAAGCTTAAGAACTACGAAGAGTCAAATGCCCAGATAATTGCCGAAGAGGAAGCTCGTAAGAAGGCTGAAATTGAGGCTAACAAACAGAAGAACAACTAATTTTAAATAATTTTTGTTAAAAATTAATAAAAAAGTAAAATAAATATTGACAAAAAGAAAAGCCGTGTGTATAATATACATTGCGGTTTTTCGCTAAACCCCGCGAAAGAGGTTTTGATGGAACAGACAGTTAACAATTCCTTTATGCTTGACGTTTCGGGTTTGCTCCGAGGCGATGTAAGAGAGATTGCCGTAAATACTTTAGTCGGTATCGACGAGGAGCTTGGCGTAACCTTTCTTGAATCCCCCCGAATCAATGGCAGTGCGGTGAATATGTCGGGCTATATAGAGCTTTCGGCAGAGCTGACCGTGAAATACAAAACCGTTTGTTCAAGATGTCTTAAGGAGCTTGAGCGAGACATGGTGCTTGACCTTAAGTACCCTATCGCTGAGAGTCTTGAGAACATGGACAACGATGAGTATATTATTCCCGAAAACGGGCTTATCGATCTGGTGGAGCTTGTAAGGGAAAACATAATTTTAAATCTTCCCATTTCTCACATTTGTCAGGATGACTGTAAGGGGCTTTGCTCCAAGTGCGGTGCCGATCTGAACCTCGGTGACTGCGGATGTGTGAGAGTCGAGAAGGATCCGCGTTGGAGTGTGCTGGAGCACTTCTTCGACGAGGAATAAAAGCGGCTGGCAGCCGCAGGCAATTTTCGCCTACCGTAGTCTACGTATGTATCCCAATAGGGTGTAACGGCGAGGTTGTCTTAATGTATTTCCTTGTAGACGAGGAATAAAAAAAGTATAAACTATATCTAACATATAGAATGAGGAGGTGTCAAGTAAGATGGCAGTACCGAAGAGAAAAGTATCAAGTCAGAGACAGAATAAGAGACGCTCAAGCGTTTGGAAGCTTAAGGTTCCCGGACTTTCAGCGTGCCCTAAGTGTGGAGAGTACAACCTTCCTCACAGAGTTTGTTCAAAGTGCGGTTCTTACAATGGCGAGGAAGTCATAAAGCAGAACTAATCGGAACGAAAATTGTGCCATACCGCATAGGTATGGCATATTTTTTAGCTTGTAGAGAATTTCTCAATAACCACACCCGAGCCGTTTGAATCTGCTAGGGTTAAAAAGGTAACTGCGGCAAGCCTTGAGCCGCTTTATATTTTAAATTTTGGAGTGCTCAAAGAAGCAAATTGCTTTTTTGACTGTTGATATCAATGATTGAAATAAAGTCGGTCGTGCCCGGCTCATATGCCGATAAAAAGGGGATAAGAGCAGGGGAGAAGCTTGTAGCAATAAATTCCAATCCCATAAGAGATATACTGGATTACCGTTTTTATATTTGCGAAAAGACGGTAACGGTCACTCTTGACACAAGAGAAGTAAAAATCAAAAAGGACGAATATGACGATATCGGTCTTGAATTTGAGACCTATCTGATGGATAAGCAGGAATCCTGCCGAAATAAGTGTATTTTCTGCTTCATCGACCAGAATCCTCACGGAATGAGAGAGAGTATTTATTTCAAGGATGACGACACGCGCCTTGCCTTCCTTTTCGGAAACTACGTTACCTTGACAAACGTTCCCGATTCCGAGCTTGAAAGACTTGTAAAGATGCACATTTCACCTGTAAACGTTTCGGTCCAGGCGACGAATCCCGAGCTGAGACGTATGATGCTCAACAATCGCTTTGCGGGAAGAGTGCTGGAGCAAATGCAGATCCTTGCCGACGGCGGAATCAATTTGAATGCACAGATAGTTTTATGTAAAAACGTAAACGACGGCAAGGAGCTTGAACGAAGCCTGTACGACCTTGAAAGGTTTGTTCCAAGGCTAAGAAGCGTTTCGGTAGTACCCGTTGGCTTGACAAAGTACAGAAAAGGTCTGTACCCATTGGAGCCTTTTTCTGCCCAGGACTGTGCAAGGGTAATTGACATGGTTGAGGAAATAGGCGAAAAATTCCTTGAAAAACATGGCACAAGACTTGTTTTTGCCTCCGACGAATTCTATTTGAAGGCAAACAGACCTCTTCCCTCCCCGGAATTTTACGAGGGCTTTCCACAGCTGGAAAACGGGGTTGGAATGATAACCTCAATGGTGGACGATATTGATGCCGAGCTGGATTTTATTGCCGAGGATGACCCTGATACAAGCATCGAAAAGCACATCAGTGTTGCCACGGGAAAGGCGGCATACGAAACAATTGTCCAACAGGTTGAAAAAATCAAAAAAATTTGGTATAATATAGATTGTAAGGTCTATTGCATAAGAAATGACTTTTACGGTGAGAACGTTACCGTTTCGGGACTCCTCACAGGGCAGGACATTATTGCACAGCTAAAGGGCAAGGAACTGGGAGATACCCTTCTCATACCCCGCAATGCTCTGCGTCACGAGGGCGATTGCTTCCTTGACGGTGTCAGCGTCGAGGAAATGGAAAAGGCACTGGGCGTCAAGGTATTACCTACCGCCGAAGGAACGGATTTCTTGTACGGAATAATAGGTGGCTAGCAGCCGCGGGCAATTTTCTATTAAATAAAATATAATAAAAGCATCTCTAAAAAAATGTTTTTCGGGCGTGCGGGGGACTTTTGTCTTGAAGCGTTTAGCGTAAAGTACAAAAGTTCAAGCCGTGCAGTGAGCGTAGCCGAACAATGTGTGAGGCTAAAGCGAATCGTAGGTTCGGGGGTGCTTTTTGCTAAAAAGCCAGTGGATAAATATAACAAGGTAAAGACTGAAACGTCAAAATAAAAACTGAGCATGAAAAATATAAAAGTATCTCTAAAAAATGCTTTTCGTGCGTGCGAGGGTGCTTTTTGCTAAAAAGCTAGTGGATAAATATAACAAGGTAAAGACTGAAACGTCAAAATAAAAACTGAGTATGAAAATATAAAAGTATCTCTAAAAAAATGCTTTTCGTAGGTTCGGGGGTGCTTTTTGATAAAAAGCTAGTGGATAAATGTAACAATGTAAAGACTGAAATATCAAATTAAGGAAAATATAATAAAAA
>JAZSDT010000103.1:0-4597 GCA_045531285.1 Eubacteriales bacterium | reverse complement strand
TTCACTTTTTTGAACATATGCAAAGCTTTAGATAGGCGAGATCTGCCGGCAGCTGCTAGCCGCTTTTTTTATTTTCATGTGCAAATATATTGACACGGATTATCGGATAAAGTATAATATTTATACAGATACATTGGAAAGGAATCGGTTTTATGAAAAAGAACAGTAAACTTTTGGCGTTTATCCTGGCAGGAGTCTTAGTGATAGCTGTATTCACTGCTTGCAATGATGAAACAAAAACAGATACCATTGAACCACCGCAGCCTGTAATAAGCCAGGAGTGGAAGGTAGACCTGACAAATCACTGGCATCCTGTAAGCAACGGCGAAAAAGCTGATATTGCAGCTCACGAGCTTGATGAAAACGACGTTTGTGCCGTTTGCGAATATCAAATCATTGACTACAATGATGGCAGCTACGATATTAGTAAGTTCGACGAACACGGAAATACAGAGTTTACTGAGTCACATGCGGACGACGGAAATATTTGCATTACGTCATATGAATACGTTTATGACGACAATGGCAACGTTTTGAATGAAAAAACCTATGTTGACAGTGAGCTTTTTTCTGAATCAACCTATGTAATTGACAATGAGGGATATCCTGCTCTTCATACAAACTCTATATTCGCTCACGGAGATTCAGCTTTGATATCGGAATACAATATTCAAGGGGACATGATAAGGTTTGCCGAATACGATGCTGTCGGCAACGTTTCTAACGAAACTATCTATCATTATGAATACGATGAAAACAATGAGACGATCGCCTATAAAGCATTCTTGAACGAAGAGCTTTCCGAAGAATTCGAGTACGTATACAACGATGAAGGACTTACGTATCCTGCGAAAATGACCTACTACAGCGAAGACGGTACGTCTGAGGTAACAGAACAGGATGCTGATTACAACACGCTTAGAGAAGCCGTATACGCAGCTGACGGCAGTGTTATTACCGAAACTGTTTTTGAATACACTTATGACAACGAAGGAAACGTTATATTGACAAAAGCTTTTGTTGACGGCGTGCTACGCCGCGAAATCGAAGGTGACTATGATGCGGACGGTTGGGTATATGATGCTAAAGAAACAACTTATTACGAAGACGGAACAGTAAATATTACAGAGTACGATCCTTCATATAACGAAATAAGCAATATTACCTACGATTCCGAAGGAAATATACTAGAGAACAATAGCGACGTGGAACTTGATTCAATAATTGAAGATGCATTAAGTAGCTTTGATTTTGTAGAATAAAGCAACGGAAGGTTTTCACAAAATAAAGCTTTTGGGATGTTAAAACTAGAATATAGTTTTTTAACATCCCACTTACTTTTAAGTTATTGACATTAAAGCGAAAATAAAGTATCATTAAGTAAATACGCTTAATCAGGAGAACACATGAGCAGAATTACTAATATGACAGCAGGAGACCCCAAAAGACTGATACTCTCTTTTGCGTTTCCGATGATAATCACAAACATAGGACAACAATTATACAATATTGTAGACACAGCAATAGTAGGCAGAGGTGTCGGAGTTTCAGCACTTGCCTCCGTTGGCTGTACTACGTGGATATACGGAATAATTCTTTGGAGCATTTTGGCACTGACATACGGTTTTTCCACCTTTGTATCCAAGTATTTCGGAATGGGTAACAAAGAGATGCTTAACAGATCTCTTGCAATGTCCGCTATCCTTTCGCTTATAATTGGAATTTTCCTGACTGTAGTAGGGCTTTTTGCCACTCGCCCCCTGCTTGAGCTTTTAAAGACACCGGATGACATAATCGAAGGTGCTGCTGTATATCTATATGTAATGATAGGCGGAACATTAGCTATAATGGGTTATAACATGACGTCGTCAATACTCAGGGCTTTTGGAGACGGACGTTCCCCTCTTATAGCAATGATTATTGCGGCACTGTTAAACATAGGACTCGACGTATTGTTTGTCATAGTAATTCCTTGGGGAATTTTCGGTGCGGCAATTGCATCTGTAATAGCCCAGGCTGTCTCTTTTATTTACTGTCTGGTATACATAAAAAAGATTGAATTTGTAGAGTTAAAAAAGGAATACTGGAAGTGGGACTCTCATCTGGCACTTGATTTAATGAAGTTCAGTATGCCCCTTGGGTTTATGAATGCAATACTTGCCGTTGGCGGTCTTGTGCTACAGTCTGCCGTTAACCTTGAAGGTAGCATATTTATTGCAGGGTATACTGCCACAAACAGACTGTACGGTATGTTTGAATGTACAGCGATTGCACTTGGCCATGCAATAACAACCTTCATTTCGCAAAATTACGGAAGCGGAAACCTAAAAAGAGTAAAACAAGGCTTTAAAACCTCCTTTGTCATAGCTTTGGTATTTTCGTTAATCGTAATGGGGCTGATGCTGATAAGCGGAAAATTCTTTTTACAGTTGTTTATTGACCCGGCAGAGCCCGGTGCCGAGCTTTCTCTTGACATCGCATATAATTACTTGTTCGTAATGCTTTGTTCTCTTGTTATTCTCTATCTGCTTTACGTCTACAGAAGCACGTTGCAAGCATTGGGCA
The DNA here is from genome assembly GCA_045531285.1 of Eubacteriales bacterium. GTDB lineage: Bacteria > Bacillota > Clostridia > Oscillospirales > SIG627 > RGIG6353. The sequence goes on along the minus strand of JAZSDT010000103.1, from coordinate 2,032 downwards.
CGTCATTGTGGTCTATGCTTTCTGGAATTGCAGAATTTCTTGCAAGAGTATTGTTCGCTTTGGCTTTATATCCCATATGGGGAAGCAAAACAATTTATTTTGTAGAGTCTGCTGCTTGGCTTGCCGCACTTCTGGTAGTCATTCCGCCATGTCATTACCACTTGAAAATGTTAAAACACCATGAAGAAAATTGAAATAAACGAGTACACGGTCAATGCAAATTTATCTTCGCCTCTGAAGTTTGCTTTTTTGTCGGATCTGCACGACCCGAACATTGTCCCTATACTCCACAAAGTTAATGACCTCTCGCCTGATGCTATACTGGTGGGCGGCGACTTCATTCACAGTAAGACACAATATCAAAACGGTCTGGATTTTATGAAGAAAGCCTCGGAGCTCTACCCTTTATTTGCTGTTCTGGGAAATCACGAAGCGGGACTTAGGGATATACGAAGCAGGCTCAACGAAACAAGCGTGATACTGTTAGATGACAGTGATACTGTTTTCAGGGGCATTCGCATAGGTGGACTTACTGCAGGTATATGGAACGATACCCAGGAGCCAAACGTCAACTGGCTAAACATCTTTGCTAAAAAGGACGGATATAAGCTTCTTTTGTGCCATCATCCCGAGTACTACGAAAAATACATCCGCAGCACCGCTGTCGATATGACTCTTTCGGGTCACGCTCACGGCGGACAGTGGAGAATATTCGGTCAAGGCATATTTGCTCCCGGGCAAGGACTTTTCCCAAAATACACCTCCGGAATGTACGATGATAGACTCATAGTCGGCAGAGGTCTTGGAAACAAGGTATGTATACCGAGAATTAACAATGCTCCTGAAATTATCCTGTTAAAGATATGTTAAATATATGTTCATTGACAAAATATTTTAATTATTGTATAATCATCACAGAAAGGATAAAATCATGAATAATATGACGTTCAAACAAAAAATAGAAAATTTTTGGTATCATAATAAATTTGCCGTTATTGTTATCGGGGTCTTTGCTGTATTTATAATCATTTCCCTGACTCAGCTTTTGACAAAAAAGTCCCCTGATGCTAATTTTCTCTATATGGGACCTGCATCCGTTGCTTTCGCAGGAGAAAATCAGATCCAGTCTTCTATGGCAGAGGTAATGAGAGAGGACTATAACAAAGACGGCAGAAAATATATAGACTATATCGAGCTAACCTCCCTTGATACCAACGAAAGCTTCAATGACACAAGCGGAGATTTTGCAACAGGTTATACGACAATGCAGGTACAGCAAACTGTAGGCGAAAGCTTTGCCGCACACATTATTGCAGGAGACTCAATGATATATCTGCTTGACGAGCAATATTTCAACGTTGCAAAGCAAACAAACGTACTTATGCCACTGTCCGAAGCCTTGGGATATACACCGGACTTCGCCATAAACGAATATGCGGTATATCTCAGTGACCTTGACGTCTACTATCTCCCGGGACTTAAGCTTTTACCGAAATCGACGCTTCTATGCATAAGATACCCTGTTACTCTTACTGCCGGTAAGTCCAAGGTAGAAAAAAGAGAACAGTGCAATCTAAGTGTTTTCAGAGATATGTTCGCCTACGTATACAAGGATAAGCCCGAAGAGGTAGTTCTCCCTGCTCCAACCGTTATGACGCTTGATGAATTTAAGACTGAGTTTAGCGATTACGTTGCTAAAAAAGGACTCAGCTTCACCAAAGGCGTAATAGATACTGCAGAGGACGTCACACCCGACGGGTTCTTTGAAGAAACGGGCGCAAATCTGTTCAGGGTCGGATATGCAACCTATCTTGCTCATTACGGTGACTTGTATGCGCTGGGTAAATATATCGGCGGCACGGGCATGAACGATGTTGCCGTTGGAAATTTCGATGACAATGAGCAAAAGGACATTATTTTTACCTATTCCTTCAAGGGCGAAAAGGAAGTTGAATATTCTGTTTCCGTATTTAACCTGACAACCAAAAAGGAAACATTCCTGTCGGTAAAATCAGAAGTCGGATCGTAGCCA
>JAZSDT010000010.1:0-6189 GCA_045531285.1 Eubacteriales bacterium | reverse complement strand
AGGCAGAAACGTGCCTATGTACCTTACGAATATTCCCTGTGAGCCTGCAGGAATTTTTCATGGCAACGTAGTTGTAAGTATGAGACCAATGCCTGCAGACCAGGTGATAAAGGCTGTGAGCATAACCGCCTCTATGCCGCGAGTACACGGCGCTCCCATTCATATCGGTGACCCTGAAAAGATAGGAATTAAGGATATAAACAAGCCTGACTTCGGGGACTCTGTTACAATTAAAGATGGCGAGATACCTGTTTTCTGGTGTTGCGGTGTTACTCCTCAATCGGCGGTAATGAGCACAAAGCCCCCTATTGCCATAACCCATTCACCCGGTCATATGTTTATAACTGACGTGAAAAATTCTTTGTTGAAGGATTGAGTAATTCATTTATAACATGGCACTGCCCTGTACCCGCTTAAAACCTTTTTATACTCGTTTTATTATGTTTTTCAGGAGGGGTGCAAGGTGAGGACTTCAAAAGTATCCTCTCCCTGCCAATCAAAAACTATGTACAAAATAGACTTAAACAGCGACCTTGGTGAAAGCTTCGGCGCGTATAAAATCGGTAGGGACAAGGACATTGTACCTCTTGTTTCCTCGGCAAATATAGCCTGTGGCTTCCATGCAGGAGACCCCACTGTAATGGCAAACACGGTACAGCTTTGTAAGCAAAACGGTACTGCCGTTGGAGCACATCCCGGTTTTGACGACCTGCAAGGCTTTGGCAGACGGAATATGTCCATATCCTGCCAGGATGCCAAGAACATCATTATTTATCAGATAGGCGCACTTGATGCCTTCTGCCGTGCCAACGGCTTGAAAATGCAACACGTAAAGCCCCACGGCGCACTGTACAATATGGCGGCAAAGGACGAAAAGCTCTCAGATGCAATTTGTCAGGGGATTTATGAATATGACCCCTCACTTATACTTATGGGTCTTGCAAACAGCCAAATGATCGAATCGGCAAAAAAAATAGGTCTCCCCTATGCCTCGGAGGTTTTTGCAGACCGAGCGTACGAGGATGACGGCACGCTGGTTGCCCGCACCAAGCCCGGTGCTATGATAGAGGACGAGGACGAGGCGGTAGAACGGGTCGTTACCATGATAAAGACGCACACTGTCAAAACCGTCAGCGGTAAAACAATAGAGATCACACCCGACTCGGTATGTGTTCACGGCGACAGCGAAAAAGCACTAGCCTTTGTGGAGAAGATAAGAAAAACTCTGATTTCCGAGGGCGTGGAAATTGCGCCTTTGAAATAGTACGGAGGCAAATATGTTGAAAAGAATAATAGCTCTTGCTATACTGCTTCTGACGGTATTCTCGTTCGGTTGCAGCCCCGATACCACTCAAGTGCCCGAAGAAAACAGCGGCATTTCCCTCAAGGACGTACCCAAAGAGGTAAGAGTTCCTGTTTTAATGTTCCACGACGTTAAAATAAGAGAAGGCGGCGACTGGTCTATATCAACCGAGGGCTTCAAGAGAATAATAACAACGGCTGTTGAAAACGGCTTTACTCCCATATCCTTTGATACGCTCATGGAATATGCCGACGGCAACGGAGCTATTCCGGAAAAGCCTATTTGCATAACCTTTGATGACGGATATTACAGCAATTACAATAGGCTTTTGCCTCTGATTACAGAAATGAATGTACCCGTTACTGTGTTTATGACCTGTTCTTCGGTCAGAGACAGCGACGTACCTCCCTCGGATGACGAGACAATACTTTGTAAAATGTCCGCAGAGGAGTTGAAAATTATGGAAGAATCTCCCCTTGTCAGAGTGCAATCTCACACCTACGCACTCCATGGTAAAAACACTTCCTACAGTCAAACAGAACGACGCAGTACACTGCCGCTGGAGGAAGAAAGCAAGGAGGAATATTCCAAAATATTCAATGCCGACTGTGAGCTTGCAGAACAGGTTTTACAGAACGTTGGCGTAAACCGAGTAGACATTTTTTCTTATCCTAACGGCTTGCATCACGAATGGACCGAGGAAATACTCAAGGAAAGAAACTACAAAATCAGTATAACCACAAACTATGACGCCCAAAACATAGTAAAAAGAGGCCATCCGGAAACCTTATTCCTGCTTGGCAGAATGAATATAAACGATGCAACAACTACCGAAAAGCTGTTGAAGTATCTAAACCGAACCGTTGAATAGCGGAGATGTACCGGAAATGATCATCTATCGTAACCCTTGAATATACCCCAACAAGATAAAAGGCAAGGTTGGTTTAATGCAATTTCCTAATATATAAAAAAGCGGCTAGCAGCCGCTGGCAAAGCTCGCCTATCGCAACCTTTGAATATATCCCTGCAATGAAAAACGGCGATTCCCTTTTTACTTTTGGACTGATGCCTTTCAACTCCGGCAGTTTTACTAAACATTGATAAGAACAAAAAAATATGATAGCATGAACGGAAGGATAAATAAGAATTTGACGAAGGAGTGAACATGCATGGAGAAAGAAACGATTGGAACCGTACTAACTGTTACAAAGCAATGGTGGTTAAAGGTGAATACAAAACCAATACGAATGGGCACCTTGGACGGCACGACCTTTCCGTACATAATTAAAGTGCAGTATATTGTGGATGGAAACACCTACACTAAGAGAAAATGGATCGGTGCAGGGAAAGCAGTTCCTGCTGTTGGGAGCAGCCTGACAGTTCTTTATTCTTCCAACAAACCCAGCAAGGCAAAAATTCTCTAATTAAATAACTTCCAATATATCGGGCAGTTGTGGCCTGTGTGTATCCCTCTCTTTGTCGTTTTGACGAAGAGAGGTTATTTTATGCTAAATCAGTCCAAAAGGGAAAAGGGAGAACGGCGAGGTTGATTTATGGTAGAATTTTTAAGGGTGATGCAAGTGACCTTTGGAGAAAAGGTAAAAAACCTTAGGGAAGATATGGATATGACTCAAAGCGAGTTAGGAGACAAGATAAATATGACACAGAGGCGTGTATCGTATATTGAAAAAAATAAGTATGAACCATCATTGGAGGACATTCGGGTTATATGTAAGTTCTTTAAGGTGTCCTCGGATTATCTTCTTGATTTGCCGGACGGTTTAAAGCGTCCAAAATAATATGGAGAGCTGCCGGAAATGCTCTCAACAGTGTAACAGAATACAAATACGTAACAAACGGCAGGGGATTTTCCCTGCCGTTTGCTACGTATGTATGACTTTTATCCGTTATTTTTTCTGCCGGGACAAATTCCAGCACATCCTCGATTCTGCAATCAAGAACGGTGCAAATCCTAGCCAAAACATAAATGTCAAGTCTGGTTATTCTATTATTGCAATAGTTATTTATCTGAGCCCTCTGCATTTCTGCTTTGTGACTCAGCTTATTTTTGCTTATTCCCGACTTTTTTTATAAGGTCATCAAGCTTTATTTTTATAGTTCCGTATTCGTTCATTTTACTTTACCCATCTTTAGTATTCTTTGCGTAAACCGACGACGGAATTTGAGCAGTAAGCTAAGTATTTCGCGGATTTTCGACGCTCGATTCGGCTTGCTTTCACGCTTTTATCTGAGCTATGAAAATTTGTGAAAGACGACGCGCTCGTGAAAATTCCAAGGAAGGCTTACTTTGCGTAAGCCGACGATGGAATTTGAGCAGTAAGCTAAGTATTTCGCGGATTTTCGACGCTCAGAGAATTACGCCATCCTTAAAAATAGATATATCCTGACAGCCCATTTTTTCGCTTGTTGTCTCCTTGCCTTCGGCGGTTTCCAGACAGAGCGCGAAAAGCTCGTCTGCCGTCTTTTCCATATCTGCTCCGTCAACAAGCACACCTGCGTTAAAGTCTGTCCAGTGAGGCTTGCGGGTTGCTATATCCGAGTTGGTCATTACCTTCAAGGTGGGCACGGGAGCTCCGAGAGGAGTACCTCTGCCAGTGGTGAACATTATAATATGAGCGCCCGAGGCAGTGAGATTGGTAATGGCAACGATATCGTTACCGGGACCGCTGACAAGGTGGAGACCTGCCGATTCGGTAGCAGTCTCGCCCATTCCCATAACGGCTGTAACGGGTACCTGTCCGCCCTTCTGAACGCATCCAAGTGATTTTTCTTCAAGTGTGGTTATACCGCCCTCCTTGTTTCCAGGTGAGGGATTTTCGGCAACGCTTTCTCCGTGGCTGACAAAGTAATCGCGGAAGTCCTGAACCATTTTAGCGGCACTTTCAAATACTTCTTTTGATACGCAACGGTCAAAAAGCACCTTTTCGCCGCCAAACATTTCGGGAACCTCGGTCATCATAATAGTAGAGCCGTGGTCATAGAAGCGTTCTGCAACCTTGCCTACCAGAGGATTTGCCGTAATTCCGCTGAATCCGTCTGAGCCGCCGCATTTGAGACCGATCTTCAGCTTCGACACAGGCACAGGTGTGCGCTCGGTCTTATCGGCATATGCACGAAGCTCACCGAGAAGCTTTTTGCCTTCCTCTATTTCGTCAACACAGTCCTGAGTATTGAGGAATTTTACTCTGTCGGGATTCCAAGTGCCAAGCACCTTCTGTATTTCGGGAATATTGCTGTTTTCACAACCGAGACCCAAAACAAGCACACCGCCTGCGTTGGGATGGTTGATAAGACCGCAAAGTATCTTACGTGTCAGGTCCTGGTCGTCTCCCATCTGAGAACAGCCCCAGGTATGAATATAGGTTTTCGATCCTGTGAGGTAAGCAAGTCTCTTTGCGATACCGTTTACACAGCCTACTGTGGGAATTATCCAAACTTCGTTACGGATACCCACACTGCCGTCCTCTCTCTGATATCCCATAAAGGTCTTTTCCTTTGTGGGAAGAGTGGGTGTATAGGGCTGATACTCAGCCACTACCTTGCCGGTAAGGTCGGTCTTCATATTGTGAGTATGCACGTGCTCGCCCTTTTTGATATCTTCGGTTGCGTGGCCTATGGGGAAGCCGTATTTCATTACCTTCTCCCCTGCCTTAATATCAACAAGTGCGTATTTATGACCGCTTTTAAGGTCAACCTCTACGTTATCTCTTTCATTAATTTGCATGCTTCTTCACCTCGTTTACCATATCGGTCAGATCCTCGCCCCAAAGCTGTGTATTTGCAAGTATCTGCTCCACGGTAGCAGTCTTCATAAACTTAACCACGTCGGCATCGTCGTTTGTCATATCTGTGCGGTAAAAATCAATAAGCTTTGCAAACGCAAAAACAAGTGTTTCGGGATATTTGCCGAAGCGCTTTTTATATTCCAGAATGGAGGGAAGAACTCTCACCTTAAATTTGCTGACCGAGTTAAGTGCGATAGATGAGAGGTAATGCTTTATGTAAGGGTTTGCGAAACGCTCAAGGACACTGTCGGCATAGCTCTTAAGCTCGTCGGCAGGCAGGTCGAGAGTGGGAATTATCTCGTCAAAAACGCATTTTCTGATATGTGCGTTCATCGTGGGGTCATCAATACAGCTCTTTACAGTATCAAGTCCCGATAAAAGCGCATATGGAACAAGGGAGGTATGAGCACCGTTGAGGATGCGCACCTTTCTGGTTCTGTACATTTCAAGCTTGTCGGGTGTAACGATAACGTTGAGCCCCGCCGAAGCGAAGGGAAGCTCTTTTTCTATGTTAAAGTCTGTTTCTATTACCCAAAGGTGGAAAAACTCGGAGGTGTTGACCATCTTGTCCTCGTAGCCAAGCTCCATATCCTCATCCTTGGGATAACCTGTGTTTATTCTGTCAACAAGGGTATTGCAGAACACGTTTTCCTTTTCTACCCACGCCTTGAAATCATCTCCCAGCTTCCACAGATCCGCGTAGGAAAGGACAGCCTTTTTCAGATTGTCGCCGTTGCGGTCAATAAGCTCGCAGGGCAGAAATACAAAGCCGCTAAGACCTAATTCAAATCTCTTAAACAAAAGCTGGGTAAGCTTGCCGGGGAAGGAGGAGGCGGGCTTGTCGGTAAAGTTGTCGCGCTCGTCAAAGGTAATTCCCGCCTCGGTGGTGTTGGAAACGACAAAGCGGAAATCGGGATTTTCTGGAAGTGCCATGTAAGCGTCAAAATCGTCGTAGGGCTTAACGCATCTTGAGATAACGTCAATTTTCTGAACGTCTACGCCCTCGCTGCCGCGGCAGATGTGGGTGTAAACGCAGTTTTGAGCGGTGAGCATATCGCACATACCCTTTTCGATGGGCTG
>JAZSDT010000033.1:0-12643 GCA_045531285.1 Eubacteriales bacterium | reverse complement strand
ATTTTCACATCATAGATAAAAAAATACTTTAAGCCTTCCAGAGATATCATATATGGTTAAATCCACAATAAAATTCTCTTTATTAACTCTTTTTTATTTTAATACTTTATAGAATTAAAGTCAATACAAGTAGCATATTTGACAATTATTTGTGCTTATTCGTTAAATAAAACTCCAAAAGTTTTCGAATATACCCATTTTGCCAGCAATTACATCAAATTCGTTGTAATATTTTTGAATATGTGATAAAATGTTATGTTAGAAAGCGCAAGGGGGAAATTATGAATATTGCAATTTGTGAAGATAAAAAAATAGAGCGCGAAAGACTTGAAGAAAGACTTTTAAGCACAAATTTGTTTGATAAGCCCAACATCGAGCACTTTAGCAGTGGAATTTCTCTTATAGAAAAATACAAACTAAATAAAAAATATGATTTTGTGTTTTTAGATGTGGATATGCCTGTAATGAATGGTATTGAGGTGGGCAAGACTATTAATTCGCTTTCTCCTGAGACAATTATAATTTTTTATACATGCTTTGAAAAATATGCTATTGACGCCTTTGACTGTAATGCGTTTCACTATCTTTTAAAAACAGCGCCGGATGAAAAGTTTAAAACGGTTATTAAAAAGGCTATTGAAAAGCACAAAACCTATCACAATTACATTTTACTTAAAACACAAGAAGGGGTTTTAAGGATAAACACACTTGATATTTACTTTGTTGAATGCGTTCAAAAGCACTTGTATTTTCATATGTGTGATAAGTTTCATATTGTTGGAAAACGCTTGTACGAGATTTACGACACCTTGAAAGACGTCGGATTTTTTCAGGTTCATCAAGGCTATATAGTGAATTTCGATAAAGTCAGAGCTATTATGAAAAACGAAATACTTCTTTCAAACGGTAAAAAAATTCCCATTAGCACCAGGAGATATGCAGACGTAATAAAGTCATACAACAATTATGTGGAAAGGCTTTTGATATGAATATATTAGTTTCGCTATTTACAACAAGTGCAACCTACCTAACGGCAAATTACTTTTTCTCCCTGTTTTCTCAAAAAAAGAATGTCGGAATTCTGTTAAAGCTATTATATTTCGCCTCATTTGCAGTGTTTTTTATAACAATAACCGTTCTTCCCAAACCACCGTTAAAGTTTCCGATTCTTTTAATTTGCACTTGGATGATATCGACAAGGTTCTCCCTAAAGCTTCACAACTCTGTTTTGCTTACCATCATATTTATAGCCTTTAACACGGTTTTTGAACTTATAATAACAGTGTTATTCAGTATCTTGTTTAAAACTGATACAAATAGCACAATGGAGGGAATTCTGTTTACATTCGGGTCAATAGTTACAAAACTTATAATCAGCGTATTTTTGTTTGTTATATCTTCGCTAAAAAAAGAAATGTTTTTGGGGAAATTCAAGCCGTTATGGATTTCAATTTATATAATGCCCGTCGCAACTATATGGGTTGTCACACTTTTGTATTATGCAGTACGACTTGATGAGAATAACACATTCTTGAAAAATATGTTTCTCGCAGGCTCAATGCTTTTAATACTTTGTAACATCTTGATATTCAAAATCATAAATGATATAAACAAAACGGTTGTGAAGGAAAAAGAGCTTAACTTGGCACATGAAATTATAGAAAATCAGCGAAAGCAATATAATTTGCTTTTTGAAAAAAACGAGAAAATTGCAAATCTCCGCCATAATTATAAGAATTTCCTGATTGGTGTTTTAGCTATGCTTGAAGTAAATAAAACAGATGAGATAAAGGACAGATTGAACGATGAATTAAACGAGGTGTCGCATAGCTCTTTACAACTTTGTGGTGATAGTGTTATTGATTCTCTTATTGAATACAAAAAAGCAAAAGCACATGAAAAAGGTATTGATATAAAACTTGAAACAAGAAATATTAATAATATTAATGTGTCGGGAATTGATTTTTCCGTCTTACTCGGTAATGCTATTGATAACGCAATAGAAGCCCTTGAAAAAACAGATATCAAAGAAAAAAACATTGATATAAGAATTTTTGTAACCAATGAGCAAATGATGCTCAGCGTAGCAAATATGGTTGAAGAGAACGTTGAAATAAATGCTCTCAGAAGCACAAAAGAAGGAATGCATGGATACGGAATATTAAGTATGAAAGCGATAGCTGAAAAGTATAACGGAAGCATTACCTTTTCCTGCGAGAATAAACTATTCAAGGTCATAATGCTTTTGTCAAATATTTAAAAATTCAGTATGGCGCATCAAGACGATGCGCCATACTTTCAATCAAGCAAAAATAAGATGCGGTTAGGAAAACTTGATTGACTTAAAAATAGAAAATTGATATAATTTTAATAGAAAAGTATTTGTATAAAGGAGATTTTATGAAAAAAATATTTGTTGCATTTCTTGTCCTCTGTTGTTTCTTTAGTTCATCGTGTAAAAAAGAAATACCACAAAATCCCGATTTAACAAAAGAGCCTCCATACGAGGAATTTATATATGATGAAGAATGTGAAATCGCTATACCCTTGATTGAAGGCGCTATTGACGTTTATGATAAAATTATGGGGTGCAATTTTGAAATTGATTATCCCGAAGAGATAAAACTCAATAGGGATTATATTATTATCGATTACGAAACATATCACAGAGTTACAAATTTCAATTCAAAAGAAGAGCTTTGGACATTTGCAAAAACAGTTTTCACTGATGAGTCGGCAAAGAGAAATTTTGAGTTGAGAATAGATGGAAACAAGAAAATAGCTCCACGCTTTGTAGAAAAGCACAACCGTCTTTATATGATGTGGAAGGAGTATATTGTTTCAAAGGAACATTTTGAGTTAAAGGACATTTCGGTTATTGACGTAAAGGAAAACGAATTTTCAGTTCTTGCAGATTTTTATTATACAAAAGCCATTCTTCATTTTGTGAAGGAAGAGGAATGGAGGATCGACAACTCAATTGTCGAAGGAGAGCTTGAATATCAAAGCCTTAGAGAAGTATCAAATACGCCCGATGTCATCACTTTTATAAATAATACAGATTTCCTACTCAACCGAAGTACTCTTACAAAAAGCGATGCTATTTCCGAGGAAGAGGCAATAAAAATATTCACGCCTCTTTTTAAGAGGGCAGAATACGTTGTCAATGAACTCTTCCATAGTTCTTATGGAAACGCAATGTCTGTAATTACTCACAGAGAAGCTGAATATAACCTTGTTGATTTTCCGTTTTACAAATCTTTGGAGGATATAAAATCTGCCACTTTAAGTACATTTACCAAAGACAGTGCCAATAGGCTTTTCTTCCCCAAGCTTGACCAGTCTCTTGATAATCCTAAATATATAGAAAAAGGCGGGAAGCTTTACTCTTTGAGTGCAGACAGAGGAAATGCTGTTAGCTTTGACTATGAGTCGGCAAGTCTTGTAGAACAATATGAAGATGTGCTTGTTATGTCGGTTGACACCTACGTGCTTAATGACTTTGAGGCAAAAGAATACTTTGTGATTATAAAAAACGAACACGGCTGGAGAATGACTCACAGTCCATTTGACGAATACTTAAAAACGCCCGATTTTCAGTATGAAAAGGTAAACCTCGTAACGCTCAATGAGGGTCAAACCACGTGCTATGCACCGCTTCAGCTTGAAAAATTTCCCGTTACCTTTGACTATAATGGCGAGAGCGTTACGATAAACGAGCCGATATTCACGGGAATCAAAACAAATAGCGTCAAAACCTACAAAGAGTTTTTTGCCTTTGAAAACGGTTTTCTCGTGCTGACTGCCCTTGAGGAAAAGAATGGAAAGATAACCGAAAGGTATTTACTTCTCAACAAGGACGGTGAAGTTACAAATACGGAATATCCGTCATCGACTGCCGTGAAAAACAGAGTGAAAATCTCCACCTATCCCGAAGGGGTTGAGGTCGTGCAAACAGGAGAGGTAGGAGAGTATAAGCAACAGCTTTATAAAAATGGTTCTTCTATAAGCGAGTCCTTTGATGAGATAGGCTTCTTTAACAATGGACTTGCTCTCGCAAGAAAGAAAAATAAATATGGAATTATATCTCTTGACGGTGACACTCTTGTCGAGCCTTTTATCGAGATTGACGACTTAAAATATCCTCCTGATAACAGATGCTATCAAGTAAAGCATTTGACGGATGATGCCTTTATTCTTCCGATTAACGGAGAACTCGTCGTTTTTACCTTGACAAGAGGAGAAAGAGAAGAGCCCCAAAAAATCAGGACTCTGAATATCATCTTCACCGACGATTTAAGTGAATGTGAATACGTTGCCCCGGAGATTTGCGAGTTCCAGGACTTTACTTGGGGAGAATATCTGCCCTTCGTTAGTTTCGCTGAGGCGGTTTATACTAATGGCGGACACATTATTGGAGGCTATGCGTTTCTCACACCTGACACCAAGACGCTTAACGAAGGACAAGCAGTTTATAAGCGTTTTAACGACATGTACAAGATAACAAACGAGGTAATAGATGGAACCTTCTTGAACGTTGACATAAACAGCGACGAAGCAAAGCTATATCGAGAATTTCTTTTTGAAAGCAAAATCACAAAGGTTTCCGAAGATTTAAAGCCTCTTGAAAGAGTATCCTTTAACCTTATTGAAAAGTCGGAAAGCGAGTATTTGTTATCGCATACGTGGCAGAAAAAGCACGAAGTGCTCGAAAACGGAATGCCTGTTAAGGTTACGAAATCACAGTCGGGGGCTCTTTACAACACGTATTATTCACACAAAAGTTCTGAACCTTACGTGCTCAAAACGAATACGGATGACCATGTAGAAATCGTGGATAACGTAGACAATAAAATCCTTCTTATCAGTAGGGTATTCTATGAAAAGCAAAGACTGTATACTTATAATCTTGAAACGGAAGAGCTTAAGCCTTTTATGGATTATGCCTTTGATGCGAAAATATCTCCGGACTTGAAGTATCTTGTATATACCAATTTCAACTGGGAAAACACTCTGCAAAACTACAATAACGGATTTTATATTAAAAATCTTGAAGATAGAAAGACAATTTTCTATTCTTGCAAAAGTGTCGCGAATTACGTCTCGAGCAAAAACCACACCTGCGAGGGATTTGTTCTTCTGGATGCTTTAGATTAAGAATAGCAAAAAATCAGCCGTTAGTTTTTGAACCGACCCCCAAAAGTTAGACCAAAAATCTAACGATTGGGAGGTCGGTTTTTTCATATCAAAATATAGTAGTGAATTTAAGACTTAGAATAGAGAACGCATATTTAAAAGAATTGAGGAGACTGCGTTTATAAGAGAAAGCTCTTGCAATTTCCCAAAATAATGGTACAATATATACAGTAACAAAAGTGAGGTAATAATATGGAACACATACTTATAGACAAAAACAGAAATTTTTACAAAGCAAATTTACACTGCCACACAACGCTTTCCGACGGTAAGCTGACGCGTGGGGAGGCCAAGGAGGCATACAAAGCAAAGGGATATTCCATTGTTGCCTTTACGGACCACGAGCACATTATTGACAATTCGGATTTGAATGACGAAGACTTCCTTGCAATAACCTCAACCGAGTTGGCTATAAAGGAGGACGAAAAGCAATCCACCCTTGTTAATCTGAAGATGAAGGTTTGCCATCTGAATTTTCTTTCACCCGACCCACACTACGTTATCACGCCATGTTACAGCTCTCCCTACGACCACTTTGTCAATGACGAAAACAGACATCTGGTAAAGTTTGAAGGCGAATTCAAGAGAGTACATACTCCTAAGGGCATCAATAAGATGATTCGTGAGGCAAATCAAAAGGGCTTCCTTGTTGCCTACAATCATCCCAGCTGGTCCTTGGAAAACGCCACAGACTACCTTGGGCTTGAAGGCTTGTGGGCTGTGGAAATATACAACCATTCTGTAGTTAATGCAGGCGGTATGGACGATGAGCACGTATATGATGAGCTTTTGCGCGAAGGTAAAAAGCTGTACTGTGTCGCCGCCGATGACAACCATAACAATGCTCCGCTCAATACTCCCAAATCAGATTCCTTTGGCGGATTTACTGTTGTAAACTGTGACAACCTTGAATATGACAACGTGTTTGCATCCCTTAAAAACGGATACTTCTATGCATCAACGGGACCTGCGATAAGCAGTCTAATATACGAGGACGGCAAGGTACTGTTTGAATGCTCAAAGGTAAGAAAGGTATCACTTATAACCGAAGGCAGAAGAAGGGCGTCCATTATAGATAATGACATTACCTCGGGCGAATTCCAAATAAAAGAAAACGACGGTTATTTCAGACTGCGCTTTGAGGACTCCGAGGGCAAATGTGCATACACACAGGCATACGACCTGAATGATTTTGAATAAGGCTGCAAATGACAATATTTTACTATAAAAGGACAAATAACGCCTTGACTTGAAAAATAAAGTAATATATAATTTAGTCACAAACCAAATTGAAAGGAATAGTAACATGAAAATATCTGTTCTTGCTAATCTTTACGGACACAAATCTCTTGACGAGGCACTGTCGATAATCAGCGGTCTCGGAGTTCACACTGTCGAAATAGGCGCAGGCGGTTATCCCGGAAAATCACACTGTGACCCTGCAAAGCTCCTTGCCGACGAAAAGGCGTACAGCGAGTTTATGGCAACCTTCAAAAAATATAACACAAGCGTATGCGCTCTTGCCTGTCACGGCAACCCTGTACATCCCAACAAGGCTATTGCCGACTCCTATGACAGCGACTTCAGAAACGCCGTTCTTCTTGCAGAAAAAATGGGAGTTGATACGATCGTAGGCTTCTCGGGCTGTCCCGGAGATTCCGAGGGCTCAAAGTATCCCAACTGGGTAACTTGCCCCTGGCCCGACGATTTCCTCACCATACTTGACTGGCAGTGGAACGAGAAGGTAATTCCCTACTGGTGTGAAATGGCAAAATTCGCATACGAGCACAAGGTAACCCACATTGCATTTGAAATGCATCCCGGCTTTTGCGTATACAATCCCGAAACACTTCTCAAGCTTCGCAATGCAGTCAGTGCAAAATGCGGCAATGAGATAGGCGCTGTGATCGGTGCAAACCTTGACCCCTCACATCTTATATGGCAGGGTATGGATCCTGTTCAGGTTGCACGTCAGCTTGCTGGATGTATCTACCACGTACACGCAAAGGACACAAAGATAGACAAGTACAACACTGCGGCAAACGGTGTGCTTGACACCAAGCATTACGGCGACGAATTCCACCGCGCATGGATATTCCGTACAGTAGGCTACGGCAACGACTATGCGTACTGGAAGGACTTTGTCTCAAATCTCCGTCTGTGCGGCTATGACAGAGTGCTTTCAATCGAGCACGAGGACAGCATAATGACCATTGACGAGGGTCTTTCAAAGGCTGTTTCGTTCCTCAAGGACGTATGCATCTGCGAGGAAAAGCCTACCACAATGAGCTGGGCATAATAAAGCCAAGAGGTATATAAAAATGCGTATAGAAGATATTGATAAGAATTTCAAGATCGAAACTAAGATCGAGCGAGAAGGCCTTGTATTTCGAGACGTTCTCGATGCCCCCTTCAAGGTACACGGCTTGATGCATATTGACGGAAAATACCGCCGTCTTCCCGAAGAAGTTGCAAAGGAAACAAACCCCGGTGTACACGGTCTCCACGCAAACACAGCGGGAGGCAGACTCCGTTTTAAAACAAACAGCCCCTTTGTTGCAATAAAGGCAATAATGCCTACCTACTACAAATGGGTACATTTCCCTATGACAGGCTCCTCCGCATTTGACCTTTACCTTGACAACAACTATTACCGCACCTTCGTTCCTCCCCTTGAAATAGGAGAAGGCTACGAAAGTGTACACGACCTTGATGGCAAGATGCACGAAATTCTCATCCATTTCCCTCTTTACAGTGAAGTGTCTCATCTTTATATAGGTCTCAAAGACGGCTGTGAAATACTTGAAGCAGACCCTTACAAGACCGAGTTGCCCGTAGTTTACTACGGTTCGTCTATAACACAGGGCGGATGTGCTTCGCGTCCCGGTATGTCGTACCAGAGCATTCTGTCACGCCGATTTAACTGTGAACAGTTGAATCTGGGATTTTCAGGGTCTGCCAAGGGTGAGCAGGTAATGGCTGACTACATCGCAGGGCTTGAAATGTCGGTGTTCGTACAGGATTACGACTGCAACGCACCCACAAACGAGCACCTTATGGCAACTCACGAGAAATTCTTCCTGACAATACGCGATAAGCATCCCGACCTGCCTGTTATTTTTGCGCCCCGTCCTCACGTGGTGGATGACAGCTTCGGAAACTATGCCGGTCAGCGTGCCGCAATAATCGAAAAGACCTACAACGATGCACTTAAGAGAGGCGACAAAAACGTTTATTACGTTGACAATGCCGCTCTCACAGCACTTTGCGGCAACGAAGGAACTGTGGACAACACACACCCCACAGACTTTGGTTTTGTTTCTATGGCAAATGCCTTTGGCAATGTATTTGAGAAAATACTGAAATAGCGGAGAGCCTCCGCTGGCAATTCTCGCCTATCGTAACCTTTGAGTATAACTCTGTAACGAAAATCGGCGAGGTTGGTTTAATTCAATTTCCCGATATACAATTAGCAAAGAGCAAAAAACGAAGGTTTTTTGCTCTTTGCTATTGCTTTTTGGAAATTTTGGTGTATACTGTTTTTGTAAGTGTTTTCAATAAGAAAATCATTTTCCAATGACAGTTAAAGGAGAGTATTATGGCAAAGAAAAAAGTCGACGTGTTCAACGGACACTATACTTCCAAAAACGAAGACCCGTTTTTTCACGATCAACCGCCCTGTGAATTCATAGACGAGCTGAAAAAGCCACTTCACGAGAGTGCACCTCTGGGATTTGGCACACGCAAAAAAAAGCGTGACGGCGAGGTTGACGCCACAGGAATTTACATAAAAGAAAAGTTTCCCGACGCAGAAGGACTGCTTGATACTGTATACGAGGATTTTGAGAATTTCCGTAAGGTATGCGGAATAAAAGGCGAAGGATACCCTATTATTCTGGAAAAGGGCATCACCGAGTGCTTTGAAGCCTATCGCATTATAGTTACTCAAGAGTGCTGCCGCATAATTTCAGCAGATACCGAGGGTGCAAGACGCGGTATTTTCTACATCGAGGGAGAGCTTACAAAGCGAGAGGGCGAATTTCTTGCTCTTGGCACAACAGAGCGCCATCCTTACATCAAGGCAAGAATAACAAGAGGCTTCTTCAGTCCCACCAACCGTCCTCCCAAAAACGGAGACGAGCTTTCGGACAACGTAGACTATTATCCCGACGAGTACCTTAACCGCTTACAGCACAACGGCACTAACGGACTCTGGATATACACCAGCTTTAAGGCGCTTCTCACCTCTTCATACATTAAGGAATACGGCGAAGGCGGTGAGGCAAGAATAGCCAAGCTCCAGCGTGTCATTGACAAATGCCGCCGCTACGGTGTCAAGGTATACGTTTTTGCAATCGAGCCAATGGGCTTTTATGCAAAAGAAGATCTTTACAAAAATTACCCCGAGCTGCTTGGCGCAGAGCCTGCTATGGGTCAGCAATACCCCATATGCCTGAGAAGTGAAGCCGGCAAGGCTTATATGATAGAGGCTGTGGAAAAGCTCTTCCGTAAGCTTCCCTTACTTGGCGGTTATATAGACATTACCGACGGAGAACGCTTTACCACCTGTTCCTCCAGCCGTACCACCTGGCACACCTGTCCCAGATGTGGCAAATATCACAAAGGCGAAAACCTTGCCTACAATATCGACGTCATAAAAGAAGGAATCCGCCGTGCAGGTACAGGGGCGGAATTTGTCAGCTGGACCTACGGACACAGAAGCTGGGAATTTGACGACATTGTAGAATACGTAAAGAACGCGCCCGATGACGTGGCATTGATGCAGAATTTCGATGACAAGGGCTACGAAAAACAGCTTGGCAAGACCCGAGAGGCAATTGACTACTGGCTGTCCTACGTAGGTCCGTCAATTCTATTTGAAACCACGGCAAAGGCGGCACAGAAGTATGGCAAAACCCTTTGGGCTAAGATGCAGATATGCTGCTCACACGAGCTTGCCACAGTACCGTATATTCCCGCACCGGGACTGGTCTTTGAAAAATACAAAGGCGCAAGAGAGTACGGTGTTACAGGCATTATGGAGTGCTGGTACTTTGGAAACTATCCTTCGGTTATGAGCCGTGCTTCAGGTGAATTTGCCTTCCTTAAGGACTTTTCCGACAAGGACGGTGTGCTTCTTGACCTTGCATCCAGAATATGGGGCGAGACTCACGCAAAGAGCATTTGCCAAGCATTTAAATATTTTGAAGAAGGCTACAGAAACTATCCCATAAACATTATGTTCTCCTACTACGGACCTATGCACGACGGTGTTGTATGGCAGCTGGCACTCAATCCCGTTAACCTTCCCTTGCCACGTACCTGGCTATTGATGGACGGACCTGTGGGTGACAGAATCGGAGAATGTCTCTGGAGAGGACACACTCTCGATGAGGCAATCGAGCTTTCCGAGCGAATAGCTGAAAACTGGGATAAGGGTCTTGAATGCCTTGACCTTGATGAAAGCAACGAGCTTATGACACTGTCAAAGGCTCTGGGGCTTCTCTTTGACAGTGGTTGCAATATACTCAATTTCTACAAGCTTCGTTCCATGCTGGGCAGAGGCGAGGGCGATGCTCTTGAAATACTCGATATGATGGAAACCTTAGTTGAAGCCGAAATAGAAAACTCCAAGGAAATGATACCTCTATGCAAGGTAGACAAGCGACTGGGCTATCACTCCGAGGCAGAGGGCTTCAAGTTCTTCCCCAAGAAGCTTGAATACAGAATATCCTACCTTGAAAAACTACTGGAAAACGATTTTGCTCAAGTACGTGAGCGCATCAAGGCAGGACTTGTTCCCCTTGAATACTATCTCGGTAAAGGCGGCTACGTAATGAAAAAGGGCGGAATAGAAAATGCCCAGCGCATTACGCTTGACAACGGTGCCGATTTCGCTCTCAGCTATGACAGTGACAGCATTTATCTGTCCATGAGGGGCAAAAAGGATGCGATGTTCAAGTTCGGATTTGAATACGAGCTGTTCATCCCCGACACAAATATGAATCTGAAAAACGGTATACTCTCCCCCGAATACGATGCGGGAAGCCATCAGGAAGTATTTGGAGACAAGGTAAACGAAGTGTTGTCAATGTATGATGTAAAAACAGTATTTAACGGTGACGACGTTGATTATCTTGTAAAGATAGACAGAAAAAAGACGGGCTGGACAAGAGACCTTGTAATGAAGCTCAGGCTGGAGATAGGCGGAGCTTTGTGGAAATATGAGGAAAACCCCACCTATACGTTGGGTAAATTCCCCTCTTCACCGGGTCAGTTTGGATTTATTACGCCCGAAAAAACAGCAAAGGAGACAGCAAAATGAAAACACCTCTTCAGCACAATCTTGATATAATGGATTCTCAGACTCCGTTGATGCGTTACGACGGAAAGCAGGATTTCAACCAATGGAAAAATGAGCTTCGTGCAAAGCTTATCGAGCTCACCGGATTGGACACCTTTAAAAAGTGTGACCCTCAGTTTACCGTAGAATACGAAAAAACTACCGACACCTACAAAGAAATTCGCTTCACTATTCAAAGCGAAGAGGGCTACGTTTTCCCCTCTGTATTGCGTGTGCCCTTGGGAAAAGAGGGTAAAATACCTGTTGTGATCTGTCTTCAGGGACATTCCACAGGCTTCCACATTTCCTTGGGTGAGCCGAAATATCCCAGAGACGAATTAAGCATTGCGGGAGGAGACCGTGACTTTGCGGTTCGTATAATCAAGGAAGGCTATGCCGCACTTGCCGTTGAGCAGAGAAACTTCGGTGAATGCGGAGGCGCGGGAGAAAAGGGCCCTGACTGTTACGTTTCCACAATGACGGCGCTCCTGCTTGGCAGAACTACCATTGCCGAGCGCGTATGGGATATCAGCCGTGTTATTGACGCTGTTGAGGAGCATTTTGATTTCCTTGACTCCGATAAAATATACTGTATGGGTAACTCGGGGGGCGGTACGACTACCTTCTATGCCGCCTGTCTTGAGGAACGTATCAAGATGGCTATGCCCTCTTGCTCGGTTTGTACCTACAGGGATTCCATTATGCCTCAAAACCATTGCTCGTGTAATTTTATTCCCCATGCCGCAAAGTACTTCGATATGGGTGACCTTACAGCACTTATTGCTCCCAGAAAGCTGATAATCGTCAACGGCAAGGAGGACGTTATCTTCCCCGACAACGGTGTAAAGGAAACCTTTGAAATAACAAAGAAAATGTATAAGAAGGCAGGTGCCGAAGGTAACTGCGCTCTCGTAACGGGAGACGAAGGACATCGCTTCTACGCAGATGCCTCTTGGCCTGTTTTCAAGCAACTTGAACAATAATCGGCTATAGCCGAAAAGAGTCGAACTAATGCCGCCGAGAAAATTTCTTTACGGCATAAATACATCTTTGTCGCTCGGAATACGTAAAGTATTCCCACGCTTCGCAGATGCATTTCTGCTC
>JAZSDT010000136.1:0-12142 GCA_045531285.1 Eubacteriales bacterium | reverse complement strand
AAATACACAAAAAGGAAGACGCGAAGTCTTCCTTTTATGTTTTAATTATTAATTATGTCGTTTTTGACCTCTGACTTTATCCACGATTCCATACGAATAATAAATTGAGAGACGTCAAGAATTTGATGATAACGAAGCTCGTTTATTTTAAGCACGTCTTTAACCTGCTCCCATTTTTCCAAGGCCTCTTGATGCTTTCCCATATATTTGGAAAGCAGACTGTCGGTGATAAGGTGAAGAATTTCAGTGTGATAGCTAAGATACTCCCAAGAGCGCTTCAGGTTACCCGATTGAGTGAGAAGAGCATTCTCAATTATTGGCTCGAGCTCTTGGCACAAGGCAAGGCAACGTCTTAGTTTCTTTTCATCGGGGGCAAAAAAGCAGTCGCTTACCGTGTCAAGATAGCTCTTCACGCCAAGTCCTTTGTCTCCGAAAGAAGCAATGAAATACTTATCGCTCTCTTTTTCAAAATCGGCATTCTTGTCCCAGAGAGCTATTGCCATCATATACGTGGGCAGAGCTGTGGGAAATGCATTTCTTGTAACCTGGCAGCTTACCATACCGTTTAGAGAAATTCTGTCCAGATTCTGCATATCAACGAATACGCGGCGTGCTATGTACATACCTCCCATATCACGCCATTGACGTGCAAAAAGGTGGTAATCAAAGTCAAAAGAATCTCCGTCAAAAATCTCCTGCCACTCAAAAAGGAGTCTTGCACATTTACCGATATCCGAAGGAGAAGCAGATTTGTTTTTCTCATAAGGAACGCTATCATAAGAGTGAGGGTCGGTTATACTGTCAAAGCCGTACTCGTAAGAGCGACCGCCGGGGGCAAACATAAGAGTAAAGCGTTCCTTGTTGTTAAAACGCTCCTTGACGGGTGCCCAGGTGACGTCTGCGTACGTGAGAAATACTATCTTTGTATCAATTCCAAGGTCTGTGAGCTTTTTGTCCAAATCATTAAGCATCATAACGTAATAATCAGAAGGACGCTCTACACAGTTTTCGCACTCACAGGAGTTCTTTTCGCCGTCCGCAAGCCAGAAGTGAAGAAGGTCAACGTCACTGTTTTCCTTGCAATAATCAACTATAGAATTCACAATAATATCACGCACACGTGGATTTGAATAGCACAAATTCGTCCAGTTCGGCACGTTGCCGTGAAATTCACGCTTACCGTTAAGCATGGCAAGATGCCATTTTTTCTCCTCCGGTACGGAACCGGGCTCAACGGGATATCCGCCGTTTCCCTCAAAGCCAAAGGGGGTACTTGTCCAGCCGTGACCTACGTGGTGATATAAAAGCCCTCTTTTTTTCAGCTCTGTCACAAGGGAAGAAAACATCGCAGTAACGTCCTCGCGCGTCACCTCTTGGCTCTCCAGATACTCGTTTGCATAGTGAGTATACCATCTGTCCATAAAACGAAAAGGAATAAAAAACTGGAAGAAATATCCGCTCATACCCACACGGGGTATCCACTTGATCATATTGAGCACGTGCTCGTAGGAAACGTCCCCTTCTATGCATATGGCTCTGTGACGGTAGGAAGCTTTTTCGCAGACCGATACGTTCAAAGCGGTAAGCTTACGTTGTGTCACAATTTCGCCATCGTCTGTAGGTCTCACCCACGCAACGCCAATTTCACGAAGGAATCTGTACACGGCAATGAGCACTGACCTGGGATTACATCCTGTGATAATACCGTTGTTGTCTTTGACGTTTACGTAGATAGAATCATCCAGCTGCTTATCATCGACAGGTAAAAGGAGTGATGCAAATTCGTCACTCTCTCCCACCCATATAACTCTGTCAAGCTTTTCGTCGTATTCGGAATACGAACGAACGTCAACAAAAAGAGTACCGTCTATTCTCTTGAGATACGTATACAGCTCATCGACAGCATAGTCCACAACCGAGTCACCGTTTATTCGGGCAATTGTGATCCTTTTCATAATACTCCTTTATTTAATCGAGTTTCTTACTACTCCGTGTACCTGCATAACGTCGAGAACCTTGTGAAGATTGGTTTCGTTCTTCATAAGATAGCTCACAAAGTCACCCACTGCCTTATCGGTTGCTGCGCTGTCACCTGAAATTGCCTGTACTACACAATTTACAAAATGCTCAACGTAAACCTTGTGGTAAGTAAGGTACTCCCATGACTTAAGCTGTCCTGCAGGAAGCTTCTTTGCAAGATTCTTCTTAACAGTTACCTCAAACTCGGTTACAAGTGCCAAAGCCTTCTTGACAAGTGCAAGGCGCTTTTCCTTCTCGTAAGGACGAACGTCCCACTGACGTGAATAAACGGGGTCAATAAGGTCACTTATGGTCATCATATATTCCTTGACAGCCTTCCAATCCTCGCCAAAAGCAGACTTGAAGTATGCATTGCACTTTTCATCAAAGTCACAAGTCTCATCCCAAAGGGCATCCGCCATCATCTGCACAGGCAGATTTGTCGGGAACGCACAGCGAGTCAACTGACAGGACACCATTCCGTCAAGTCCTATCTTGTGGAGGGCTTGCATATCACGGAAGAGGATATTTGCTACTTTGTAGTAGCCGGGGTCATAGAGGTGATCCCACATAACATGGTAATCGAACACAAAGCTGTCCTGAGAGTGTATTTTCTTCCAACCGTTGAGAAGCGCAAAGTTTACACCTACATCCTTGGGGAAATTGAGCTTGTTCTTCACGTAAGGAGGTGCATCGTAGCTCTTTGTCATATCAAGCTGGTCGTAGCTCTGTGAATACGAACGTGTGATAGGAGCAAACATAAGCACGAATCGGTCAGGGTTATTGAATTTTTCCTTGATGGGTCCCCAAAGAAGATCAACGTAAACAAGGAATACTATCTTTGTATCAACGCCCATTGCACTCAGCTTTGCATCAACCTCATTGAGCATCATAACAAAATAGTCGGAGGGACGCTCTACACAGTTTTCGCATTCGCAATTGTTGTTAGAACCGTCCGCAAGCCAGAAGTGGAGATATTTTACCTCAGGATTGTCGCGGCAGTATTCAGCCATTGCGGTAGTGAGAGTGTCGCGAACCTTAGGGTTTGAATAGCAAAGGTTTGTATTAAGAGGAACGTCGCCCCAGAATTTTCTCTCGCCGTTTACCATAGCAAGAATAGAGCGTATTTCTTCGGAAACGTCCTCTGTGTTGACCTTTACCCAACCGTCTCCACCGGGAATACCGAAGGGACCGCAGGTCCAACCGTGACCTACCTTATGGAGAAGAAGCTCACGCTTTTCTATCTCCTCGGAAAGCTGTGAAACGATAGCGTCAACGTCCTCTCTTGTTACGTTTTCGTTTTCATAATTGGGGTTTGACACATGTGCGTACCATCTGTCAAAAAAGTGGAAGGGACGGCTGAACTGGAAGAAATATCCGCTCATGCCGGCACGCGGGATCCACTTTATCATATTGAGAACGTGCTCGTAGGAAACGGAGCCTTCGATACAGATCGCTCTGTGACGGTATGAAGCCTTCTCCTGAATGGATACGTTTATATCGGTGATTTTATATTCAGGCACAACCTCTCCGTCATCGGTTGGTCTTACCCAAGCAACACCAAGCTCCTTAAGGAAACGGTATGCGGCAATAAGCACGGAACGGGGGTTGCATCCTGTAATAACGCCCTCGTTATGTTTAACGTCAACACAGATAGAGTCATCCTTCTTTGCATCTCTGACTTCAAGAAGCTTTGAAGCAAATTCGGCACTCTCGCCTACCCATATAACTCGGTCAAGCTTTTCGTCGTATTCGGCATATGAGCGGACGTCAACAAAAAGAGTATCGTCAATCTTTTTTAGGTATGTATAAAGCTCTTGGACTGCATAGCTTACAGTCACGTTTTTGCCTATTTTGGCAAGGGTGATTCTTGTCATTGTGCTTCTCCTTTTTAGAAATTTTTCTATTTTGAGTGTATCACAAAACAGCTGATAAGTCAATAAAAAAAGCAAAAGGTGATGTAAAATTCACATCACCCTTATAGCTTTTAAATAGGCATGCTTACGTTTTTACGAGTGCCGCCTTATTCCTCGTTGGGAAGTTCTTCGGCTGAGTCGGATTTTTTAGTTCCGAGAATAGACGGAAGCTGCATTCCCGACATTGCAAACACCTCGTCAAGCGGAGGCACTGCCTTCATCATACCTGAAATGAAATTAGCTGTGGAATTCTTTCCGTCCTTGCTTTCTCCGCTATCCCATACGGTAACCTTATCGATCTTAATATTCTTGATAGCATCGACCTGCACACGCATAAGGTCTTCAAGCTTATCGGCAATAAGGAGCTTAAGTGCCGCATCCGCGTCACCGCCGGCAGACTTAACTACCTCGGCAAAACCTGCAGCCTGCTTGCGAAGTATTTCCTCAACGCCTCGTGCTTCGGCTTCCATTTTTGCATATATTGCATCGGCTTCACCCTTTGCAATTCTGCGCATCTCTTCTGCCTTTGCTTCGGCTTCAAGCTCTATTTCTTTCTTTCTTGCTTCTGCCTTTACGATTATGTCGGCCTCCAGTGTAGCCTGCTCCTTAGAGCGTCTTGCTTCTTCAGCCGCCTTCTCTGCCGCATAGGATTCTTCAAGGGCTTTAGCCGCCTGAATCTTT
The DNA here is from genome assembly GCA_045531285.1 of Eubacteriales bacterium. Classification (GTDB taxonomy): domain Bacteria; phylum Bacillota; class Clostridia; order Oscillospirales; family SIG627; genus RGIG6353. The sequence continues at coordinate 7,526 of JAZSDT010000136.1, read as the reverse complement.
TCTGCAGTGGTAGCTATCTTAAGAGCCTCGGCTTCCTTTTCCTTAAGGGCTGCTTCCGACATCGCTATCTTCATCTTCGCTTCGTTTTCACCCTGAATAGCGATAGAATCTGCCTCGGAAACCTTGATTCTCTGTTCCATCTGAGCATTTGCTTCACCGATTGAACCGTAGCGTTCCTGCTCGGCAACGCTTACCTTAGCATCGTTGATAGCCTTTGCAGCCGCTTCCTTACCAAGAGCTGTAATGTATCCCGATTCATCGCTTATGTCGGTAAGGTTTACGTTGATAAGTCTGAGACCGATCTTCTTAAGCTCTGACTCAACGTTACTGCTTACAGCGGCAAGGAACTTGTCTCGGTCTGTGTTGATTTCCTCAATGTCCATTGTAGCAATAATAAGACGGAGCTGACCGAAGATAATATCCTTTGAAAGCTCTTGTATTTCATTGAGCTGAAGACCTAAAAGTCTTTCTGCGGCATTCTGCATTACGCCGGGCTCTGTCGAAATACCTACGGTAAATCTTGAGGGTACGTCAATTCTGATGTTCTGACGTGAAAGTGCGTTTTTCAAATCTACCTGAATCGATATGGGAGTCAGGTCGAGATAAGCGTATGACTGGAACACGGGAATTACAAATTCCGCACCGCCGTGTATACATTTTGCGCTTCTGTTCGTACCGTCCTTGTTTTTGCCTATGGAACCGTAGATTACCATAATTTTGTCTGAGGGACACTTCTTGTATCTGGAGCATACCCATGCCAAAAAAGACACCAGCACCAGAACAACTGCCGATACTAAAATGATTACTTGTGGTTGCATAACTTTATCTCCTTTTTAATTTTATTACTTACGTTTTACTACCAGATTAGTTTGTCCGCTGACACCTGTCACTATTATTTCAGCGCCTGTGGAAATTGGCTCTTTTTCGTCTGTTACGGCATTAACCTCCACAAACGAGCCTTGAAGCATTATCTGCACCTTGCCTTCTCCGCTTCTGGATGCGGGAATCGATAAGTACACCTTGCCCGACTGTCCGATTGCGTTGCGATTGTCGATGTTACCCTCACTTCTGAGCTTCATTACAGCTCTCAAAAGGAATGCAAGCACCACCATAATCAAAAAGCCGCACAGAGCAGAAACCGAAACCGTTGCGTAAATGTTTGCGCCCGCGGTATCGAGGACTGTACCTACCCATCCGAAAACCACTAGGAAGGCAACCATTCCTCGCACAGTAAAGATCCTAAGTCCGTCAAGACCTTCAAAGTCATGTGGAATGTCGTCAATGTCGGTGTCAAATTCCACGTCGGCATCATCGGGAATGTCACCGTCGTCTCCAAAGCCAATGAGCATCATAGCTGTTTGAATAAAGAGCACAAGAGTTGACGGAACTGCTATACAGGTGAATATTTGCGAAACCGTGCTCAATGAGTTCCACCAGTCAAATATAAACATTATATCATCTCCAATCTATTGCAAAGCTGAAAGTGTTTCTTCGGCAGATTTGCGAAGCAAGGATGCCGAGTGTGCATAATACATAACTCTAAGAATCTTTATCAGCTGTCCTCTGCCGCCTGGAATTTTTTCTTTATATGCTTCGGTTGCTTTTTTAGCACACATAGATACAGAATCCGTATCGTCAAGACGCAACGTCGGGTCGCTGAGCATATCTACGTACATATGATAAAGCTCATTGTTTTTTACAAGGTCGTCAAGCTCGCTTTCTGTAGGACCCGAAATCAAATCTATAAGTCCGCATATCTTATCTATATGCAGCGATTCCTTAAGCATATTAATAATTATTATTCCTGCAAACTGCTCTCTGGAATACAGTCTCTTTACAGGAGACGTTATAAATCCCCGTTTTACCCAGTTTTGTATCATATAGGGCTCAAGTCCCGTCATAGCCGAAACCTGCGACAGTGTAATTCCTCCTGCGGCAAATATACCGTCGAAAAGAATTTTAGAACTGCCTTTTTCCAAAGACGATACCTCTACGGTTGTCCCCGGGAAAGTGGTGATCACCTTCTACACCTCCCTTCATTACTGTACTTAGATTATATCACACGGTCACGTGATTGTCAAGAGGGTTTATATGATTTTTTAGAAATAATAATATAACGCAGACGATATATCTGCGTTATATTATTATATTTCGGGCAAGGTATAGTTCTCTTCGCCACTGTGAACAGACTGCATCTTGCTGATAGGCTGTTTACCAAACAAAGCAATCAAATCGGCATAGCTTTCCTTGTTGTCAAAGGTTTTATATCTCAAATGAAGTATATCCCCCTCGCACAGCGCTACAGCCTCATGGTCTCTTTTTTCCATTGATACTATAAGACAGTTTGGCGGAAGGAGGATGTCACGAATTTCCTTTCCCTCGGCAAAGGAATCCTTTGCCACGGTAAAGCGTGTGTCAATGACAAACGGGTCCTTCCCTTTTGTGTGTGATTTTATCTTGCTTTCTATAACCGAATCGGTAAGGGACACAGCACCGGCAGCTTCCGCTATGACGTAGGCTACGGCAGTTCCTATTGCAATCGGGAGTATATTGTAAAGTCCTGAAAGAGCCTCCACGGAAAAAGCAATGGCTGTCATGGGTATTTTTGATGAAGCGGCAAGGAATGCAGACATAGACACAATTACAATTATGGGAGCGTACTCCTCAGGCATTGCGCCGATTGAAATGGCAATTTTTGAAGAAACCGAGCCGAGCATAGCGCCAAAGGTAAGGGACGGAATAAAAATACCGCCTGTAATGCCCGTGGTATTTGCCAAAAGAAGCAAAATAGAACGCACGGCAAGATATATCAAAAGCATATACCAAACAGGTACTTTTCCGTACATAACGTCGGTAATAATATCATGTCCCGAGCCGGTAAATGACGTATCGATAAATCCAAACACTGTTACAGCCATAAATATTAAAACAACCTTTGCAACGTGTGGACTTTTTGAAAAAACGTCATTTATAAAGTAATCGGTCACACGGTAGACCTTAGCAAAAAGCACCGAAAACGCGCCCGACAAAAGTCCCGCAAAAACTGCAATTCCAAAAAAACGTGCAGGCAGTGATATGCTCAATGTAAAATCGAATACGGAAAATTCCGTGCCAAAAACTCTACTGAGCGCATCTGCAGTTGTGGATGCAGTAACTACCGACGTTGAAACCGCCATAAAAATAACGGGGGAGAATCTTTTATGTACCTCTTCAAATGCAAAAAGTATACCGCTGAGTGGAGCGCCCGTTGCAGCAGCAAAGCCACCCGAAGCACCGCCCGTCATTACGTATCTGTCCCAGGCTCTGTTTCTCTTGGCAAAGGCATTTACAGTTCCTCTGCCGACGGCACAACCCATCTGGACGCTTGGACCTTCGTTTCCCAAAGGCACGCCCATTGCAAACGTAATGATGGATGAGCCGAACATACCAAGCGTCGAAGTCATCCATTCAAACGGTATATGACCTCTGAGTATGGCTACGGCTGTGGGGATTCCGCCGCCTCGACAGCTTGGTATATAGCTGACAATAACGTACGATACAACTCCAAGCAGCGCCGCTCCGCCAACCAAAAGCAAAAAATAGCGAGGTTGTTCTCTTACTGCCGTATATATATCGTCAGACAGTCCTATTATAAGCTTTGACAAAAATTTAAACATAAAAATCAAAACTCCGGTGAATATACCTGTCAGTGCAGAAAGGAAAACACACGGAAAAAGAGTTTGCTTAAAATAAAGTTTATTCATATTGCCTCTTTAAATAAATACAGGCAAGGCGCAATCGCGCCCTGCCTTAAGTTTACTCGGAATCGTAGGTGTTGTAGCCACCGTATTTGTGGTAATAATTCTTACCGTAATAGCCTTTTCTGTGATAGTAGGGCTGTGTTGAATCCGTTCCGATATAGATTACACCGAGGATATTTGCCTCTATCATCTGTAAACTGGTAATAAGCTTGTTAAATTCTTTTGTGGAAATAATAAGCTCACGAGCTACAAGTATAACTCCGTCGGACTTCTTGATAATGGGAAGCGCGTCCGATACTACGTTTACAGGAGGAGTATCTATGATAATAAAGTCGTATTTTTGGTTTATTTCATCCAGCAAAAGATTCATCGAACGGCTTGCGAGTATCTCTGCAGGATTGTTGACGTGTGCACCGGAAGAAAGGAAATCCAAATTAGGATACTTTGTTTTAATAACGGCATCAGCGAAAGTTGACTCGCCTCTTACAACGTCAGTCAAGCCAACCGTCGAGCTATACTTAAGATAGCGGGAGGCTCTTCTCTTTCTAAGGTCACCGTCTATCATCAATACCTTCTTATCAAACTGAGCAATAGCGATTGCAAGATTGATAGACGAAGTAGACTTACCTTCACCCGCCACAGAGCTGGTAATAGTTATGAGATGACAGGCCTTGTCGTCAAGATTAAGAATAAGATTCGTTCTGATAGTCTTATATGCTTCCTTAATTGCGAAAAGGGTAGTAGAGGAAACGGAGCTATTGTTTGTAGTCACAGAACTATCCTTTGATTTACGGAGTTTCTTAAAGATTTCCATCGATTATTCCTCCCTGTCTCTTCTTGCACGTTTTTCAGCGGCAGGAGTTGTATCGGGAACAACGCCCAAAATTGGTATATCGTACAAACTTGTAATGTCTTCAAGATTCTTGATCTTGTTGTCAAACATTTCCTTACAAACAAAGAACGCAGCAGCACCGATAGCACCGAGTAAAAAGCCAATCAAGGTTGTTACCATAACGTTTGGCGAAACGGGAACGAGAGGCTTTATTGGGTCATCTATAACCTTTATTTTATTCAAGGGCTGATATTCAGCCGACTTTACCAGCATATAATCAGCCACCGTTGTAGCTACGTTGTAGCAAACGTCGGGACTTGTAGACGTAACCTTGACGGTAAACGAAGGCTCATCCACGTTAGCCGATGCTTCTATATCGGTCATTGCCTTCAACTGAGATGCAGTAAAAATTCTGTCACCGTATTCACGGGATGCATACTCCTCTGATACCTCGTTGAAGAACTTAACAGTATCAAAAATCGCAAGGTAAGAGTGAATTGCTTCCTTTACGAAGGTTGCCTCAGAAGTCTTGCTGAAATCAGCTTCCATAACAACAAGTATTTTGGCAGAGGATGAATACTTTTCCTGCACAAAAGCCTTAGTGAAGCCGAAAAGCAACAAAGCAAAAATTAGTGCTACAAGCAATATATACTTCAATCTGACAAGCAAAAGAGAAACTATTCTGCTTATATTCATTTCCATAATATTAATTGCCTCCTTAAATAGTTATACCTCAAATAGTTATACCTTGACACTGTATATAAGTATATCACTGTTTTGTAAAAAAATCAATAACCAAAATGAACAAAGTTATAAATATTTATAATAATATACTAATTAATACTACAAAAAACTCCGTATAATTCCATAATTGCTACAAATAATATTAGCAACAGACTTGAGAGGAGATATGGTATGAAAAACACTGTAAAGATTATGGAAGGACTTGCCATCGGAATGATTATAGGAGGTACAGCGGGGGCTTTCATAGCGTCAAAAATCAGAAGCTGCGGAAACGCGGGAAAACGTTTTACTCACGCTGTTAAATCAGCTTGCGGGTTTATTGAGGACATCTGCGGATAATATCATAGGAGCTGTTTAAAAGCTTGAATAAGTTTTTAAACAGCTCCTTGCTTTACCTGGTACGTGGAGAGCTTTGGATAGGCGAGAATTACCCGCGGAGGCTCTCCGCTTTTTGTGTTTTGGAAAATTCTCGGTAACTACAGCCTCGCCGTTTTACATTGTTGGAGTGTACTCAAAGGTTACGATAGGCGAGAATTGTCAGCGGTGACTGACCGCTTATTACGGGAGAGTAGCCAATACGGTTCCCAAAAACAGCGGAAGATTTGTTTGGGTATCGATTATGGCGAAAACGAAGGGACGGTTCACTGTTACGTATTTCACGTTCTCGGGAGGCATATATGCGGATTCGGTATTAACAGCCACGGAGGTAACCGCAGCAGCTTTCGTTCCCTCTTCGGCAACCTCGATAAAGGTTTTGTGAACGACCTCACTGACGTATAGGTTTCCGTATTCCGACGTTCCGAGCCCCGACAGGTCGGCTGATGCGGAATCAAAGGCATCGGTAAGTCCCATTGCCTTCAGCGTGCCGTTAAGGTTCGCACTATATTCAAAGGAAAACTTCGGAAGCTTCGCCTCAACCGGAACTTCCTGAGCTGTAGACAGCATATTCATAAGCTTTTGACCGCTCAACTCGGTTACGTAATCGTTTATTGAAATATCACTGTTTGGAAGGAATACGGCAAAGCCATACTCTCCCCCTTTGTATTTCTTAATAAAACCGGTTGTGTTTTCATCCTCAAGATAAATCGACTCCGACGAAAACATTCCCGTGACAGTTTCGGTTTCCCCAACGCAATTGGTAAATTTAAAATAATCCGAGGTATCGGTGTATTTTCTTTGCCATTTCGCATCAAAGGCAAGTGCGTTTATGAGATACATAACTGTGTCAAGAGGTATCTTGTCAACTATATTTTTTATCATGCCGTCAGTATTATCGTTTACCCAGTTGTTAATATCCTTTACCGTAGAGCTATCAAAGGGCTTGGTATAAACGTCGGCATCAAACACCTCGTCGGCATATTCCAGAAAATCGCCATTGACTCTTATTGCGCTCTTATCATCTCTTATCCATACCGAATTTGCCAGATCAATTTCTACGTCTTCGCTTTCTTCAAGCTTTTCTGTAAGCGCTTCATAAAAAGCTGTCATTTCATCCATTGACACTCCCCTTCCCAGTACCTTTTCAAACTGAGAAAGAGTCTCGCCCTTGGCTCCGCCTGCCGTAAGCCCCAAAGCCAGCGAGACGGAAAGTGCCGATACAAGAACATTTTCATCGCCTTTGTAAAGGCTTTTCAGGGTATCTACGGAAATATCGGCAATCGCGTCACGGGGAGTTGCAGCAATAGCGTCGGACGGGATTACTTCAATGTCAATTCTGGAGGCATCGGGAATCTTAGGATTTTCCCGTTTTGAAGTATAAGTCCCATGACACGACACAAGCGAAAGTACCACAGACATCAGTAACAAAACAGAAATAAATCTTTTCATAGCATTTTCTCCTTTTCTTTTACCTATTAGACGGCAAATGAAGAAAAAAGTTCCATATGAATCTTCCATTGTCAATTATCGCCTATCTTTGATTTGAGTAAACGGTATAGCCGAAAAGAGTCGAACTAATGCCGCCGAGAAAATTTCTTTACGGCATAAATACATCTTTGTCGCTCGGAATACGTAAAGTATTCCCACGCTTCGCAGATGCATTTCTGCTCGAAAATTATCTTTCCTCGGTTCGAGGGAAGTTTCAAGGAACGATTTTTGTTTCTTTCAAGGCATTTTTGCGCAGTTATATGTACATATTACAAGAAAAAATAACGCCGAAAGGGGCGAAAATCGTCCTCGAAACCGACATGAGTTCGGCTCTTTTCGGCTAT
>JAZSDT010000158.1:0-3599 GCA_045531285.1 Eubacteriales bacterium | reverse complement strand
ACGGAGATCTACGACTATCTCAGACTTTTGTTTGCAAGCATAGGCGTACCTCACTGTCCAGTCTGTGGCAAGGAAATAGTTAAACAGTCAATAGACCAGATTGTTGAAAAGATATTGACGTATCCGGAAGGGACACGTTTTCAAGTTCTTTCACCTGTTATAAGAGGAAAAAAAGGCCTACACGAAAAGGTGTTTCATGACGCTTTGAAAAGCGGTTTTGCACGTGTCAGAGTTGACGGCTTTGTTTATAGTCTGTCCGACACTATCGAAATTGACAAGAACAAGAAGCATAATATTGAAATTGTAATTGACCGCTTGGTTATGAAAAAGGATGAAATATCCGCACGTCTTACCGACTCTGTAGAAACTGCACTTTCTTTATCAGGCGGATTGGTAATTATTGATTTTGTTGACCAAGATGAAAAGTCTCCTGAACGGCAAATTTCTTTTTCAGAAAATTTTGCTTGTGAAGAGCATGAAATTAGCATAGGAGAAATTTTGCCACGGTTGTTTTCTTTTAACAATCCTTTTGGTGCTTGTCCTTCATGCGCCGGTCTTGGCACCAAGAAAACTCTTGCATTAGAGAAAATTATAGGCGATTCGACACTTTCTCTTTCGGACGGTGCAATTCAGGTCAACGGATTTAAGAGTCTCGATAAGGATGGATGGACAACACGTATATTCAAAAAAGTAGGTGCATCTCACGGCTTTGATCTTGATACTCCGGTAAAAGATTTCACTCCAGAGGCTATGCAAGCAATGATGTATGGTACAGGGGATGAAATTTACACTATACCGTATACCAAAGATGGCAGAACAAAAAACTATGAGGTAACTTTCGAAGGTGTTGTTAACATCATTCTCAGACGTGTAGAGGAAGGCGGAGGAGATTATTACGACGATTTCTTTTACGAAGTCGATTGTCCTGATTGCAGAGGAAAGCGTTTAAAGAAAGAAGCACTTTCCATTACTGTTTGTAACAAAAACATAAGTGAGGTTTGCGACCTTAGCATAAGTGATTCTTTAGAATTTTTTAAGTCGCTTACATTGACTGAGAAAGAGCATTTTATAGCAAAAGAAATAATTAAAGAAATTATAACAAGACTTGATTTTTTAAAAAGTGTAGGTCTGGAATACCTGTCACTTTCCCGAAAGTCAGCTACATTGTCAGGCGGTGAAAGTCAACGTATTCGACTTGCTACGCAGATTGGCTCATCACTGGTTGGCGTTATGTATATTCTTGATGAGCCGAGTATTGGCTTGCATCAAAGGGATAATAGCAAGCTTATTGCTACTCTTAAAAAATTACGCGACGTGGGTAATACCGTTATAGTAGTGGAGCACGACGAAGAAACAATTGAAGCAGCGGATTTTGTAGTTGATATCGGTCCGGCTGCCGGCGTTCACGGTGGAGAGTTGGTCTTTGCGGGAACTCCGGATGAACTTAAAAAATATGACAAATCTATAACGGGAAGATATTTATCCGGAAAAGAAAAAATTGATATTCCGTCAAAAAGACGAGCCGGGAATGGTAAAAAGCTTTCTGTAATCGGAGCTTGTGAGAACAATCTGAAGCAAGTTAACGTGGATATACCCCTGGGTGTATTTACTTGCGTTACAGGTGTATCCGGTTCAGGTAAGTCATCGCTTATAAATGAAATCGTATATAAAACCTTAGCCAGAGATTTAAACAGGGCATCTGTTATACCGGGCAAGGTTGAAAAAATCGAAGGCATTGAGAATCTTGATAAAATAATTGATATAGATCAATCGCCGATTGGTAGAACTCCTCGTTCAAATCCTGCAACGTATACCGGTGTATTTAATCATATACGAGCTCTTTTTGCTGCGTCAAAGGATGCAAAAGAAAGAGGGTTTGGCCAGGACAGGTTTTCGTTTAATCTAAAGGGCGGACGCTGCGAGGCGTGTGAGGGAGACGGCACGACAAAGATAGAAATGCATTTTCTTTCTGACGTATACGTTACTTGTGACGTTTGCGGTGGAAAGAGATATAACCGTGAAACTCTCGAGGTAAAATATAAAGGCAAAAGCATTGCTGACGTGCTTGATATGACCGCTGATGAAGCTTGTGAGTTTTTCGAAAACGTTCCGCAGGTAAAAAAGAAAATACAGACACTCTGTGACGTGGGTCTTGGATATATAAAGCTTGGGCAGTCTTCTACAACTCTTTCCGGAGGAGAGGCGCAGCGAGTAAAGCTTGCGACCGAGCTTTCAAAACCCGGAACAGGAAATACGCTTTACGTTTTAGACGAGCCTACCACCGGTCTTCACAGTGCCGATGTAAAGATGCTAATTAAGGTTTTACAAAGACTTGCCGACGCAGGTAATACGGTCGTTGTAATAGAACATAACCTTGATTTAATTAAAACAGCCGACCATATAATTGATATGGGGCCAGAAGGCGGTGATAAAGGCGGTAGGGTGGTAGGAGTAGGTACCCCCGAGGCGATTGCTTTAAATAGCGACTCCTACACAGGAGAATATCTTAAAAAAGTTTTGGAAAGGTATTGAAATGATACGCAAAGATATTGAGCGAATTTTAAAAGAAGTTGAAAAACCGGGTAGATATACCGGTGGTGAACAGGGTGAAATAATTAAGGAAAAATCAAACGTTGATTTAAGAGTAGCATTTGGTTTTCCTGATCTATATGAGATTGGTATGTCAAACCTCGGAATGAAAATATTGTATTCTTGTTTGAATTCTATCGACAACGTTTGGTGTGAACGAACGTTTGCACCTGCCGAGGATATGGCTTGTAAAATGAAAGAACGAGGTATACCCCTCTTTGCACTTGAAAGTGGCGACAGCGTACTGGATTTCGATGTTTTTGCGCTTACAGTCCAATATGAAGGCTTATTTACAAACATATTGTATATGCTGGATATGGCAGGTATTCCTTTTTATGCAAAAGACAGAGATGACAGCTTTCCGATAATTCTCGGCGGCGGTCCGTGTACGTATAATCCTGAACCTTTTTGTGAGTTTTTTGATGTTTTATCTATTGGCGAAGGCGAAGAAGCACTGCCCGAGCTTGCTTTGCTGTTAATTGATTGTAAAAATAAAAAGCTTTCCAAAAGAGAGACTTTATATAGAATCGCAACCGAGCTGGAAGGATTCTACGTTCCGTCGCTGTATGAATTTGTTTACGGCGATGATGGGAAAATATCCAATATAATCATTGCTGATGGCGTACCCAAGAAAATCAAAAAAAGAATCGTTGAAAACTTCGATGAAGCTTTGTATCCTACACAGCAGGTTATACCGTACATTGAAACCGTTCACGACAGAGCAACAATAGAGATTTTCAGGGGATGCATTAGAGGGTGCAGATTTTGCCAGGCAGGTATGATTTATCGTCCTGTCAGAGAACGTACACCTGACGTAATAAACTCCATATCCAAAGAAACGATTCAAAACTGTGGCTATGAGGAAATATCAATTTCGTCTCTCAGTTCAAGCGACTATACTGCACTCCCTGAGCTAACCGACAAACTGCTATCTTGGACTAATGACGAAAAAGTCAATTTATCATTACCGTCTCTTCGTCTGGACAGCTTCACAAAGGAGCTTATGGATA